>NZ_JAMBMW010000010.1:0-68001 GCF_024208055.1 Candidatus Nebulibacter yamunensis | reverse complement strand
CCCTTATCCAGAGCCCTCTCACCAAACACTCTCAGTGACAACGAGTCGCCATTATACACACACATCAGTTCCCCGCAAGCGCTTTTTTTAACTTTTTTTTAATTTTGTTTAATCGTGTTTGAAAAATAATCAACAAATAATGCAATACAAGATAACTTTATTAGTTTACTTTTTATTTGATTATTTATTTGATTATCGGGTTTACTGAACCTTTTCCAGTTCTTCATGCAAACTTAGCCACTCTAGTTCAGATTTTTCCAATTCCATCTGAATTTCAGTATGTGCTTGCAATATAATATTTAACTGCTGCTTATCCTGATATAACGCTTCATCTTGAAGCTGAATATCAAGCTTACTTTTTTGCTGTTGTAACTTAGCGATTATCTCTTCAATTTTTTTAATTTTATCAGTTAATGGTTTTTGCTTTTCACGTAGTTGAGTCCGCCGTTGACGTTCTTTCTTTTTATTCTCTTTACTTACAACGAACATCGAACCTTCTTTCTCTTTAGTTTGAGATATTGTGGTTTTGGCTGACATATATTGATAATAATCCCTTAAATCACCTATAAAAGGTAAAATCTTGGCTTCTTCTACCAACCAATATTCATCTACTGTACTTTCTAGCAAATAACGATCGTGAGAAATAAGCACAAGCGCTCCACTAAAGGACTGAAGTGCATAAGCCAAGGCTTCACGTACCTCGATATCCAAATGGTTGGTTGGTTCATCTAATAATAAAAAGTTTGGCTTTTGATAAACAATTAAAGCTAAGGCAAGACGAGCTTTTTCTCCACCTGAAAACCTCTCAACGGGTGATAATGCCATCTCATTATTAAACTTAAATCGACCTAAAAATGTACGTGCTTGTTCATTTGTTAGCTTATCATCTATGCGCTTAATATGAAGCAACGGAGAAGCCTCAAAATCTAGCACATCCAATGAGTGTTGTGCAAAATAACCTATTTTCAAATCTGGGTGTTTTTTACATTGACCTGCTAATAATGGCAATTCTCCGACCAAAGATTTCACTAAGGTTGATTTGCCTGCACCATTTCTACCCAAAAGCCCAATACGCATTTCTGGCATAATCACCTGATTCACGCCTTTTAAAATCGGGGAACCTAATGTATAACCCAATGTAGCATTTTCTAAACTAAGCAAACTGCCTGTTGGCATGCGTACATTATCAGCAAACGAAAATTCAAACGCCTGCTGCTCTTGTAAAACTTCAATACGCTGCATTTTTTCTAGCATTTTAACTCTTGACTGCGCTTGCTTAGCTTTAGTTGCTTTGGCTTTAAATCGGTTAATAAAGCTTTCTAAATGTAAAATTTTTTGTCGTTGTTTTTGGTAAGCTTTTTGCTGTAAAAGTCTTTGCTCATGATATTGCTTTTCAAATGCAGAATAATTTCCACTATAACTATTAACCGTTTTATTTTCGATATGTAGTATACGTTGTACAACATTATCCAAGAATATTCGATCATGAGAGATAAGAATAACTGCCCCAGTATAGCTTTGTAAATAACGCTCTAACCAAAGCACAGCATCCAAATCTAAGTGGTTAGTTGGTTCATCCAATAGTAAAAGCTCTGCTTCCTGTAACAGTGCTTGTGCTAAGTTCAAACGAATCCGCCATCCACCTGAAAGCGATTTCACCTGGTCATGAATTTGCTTAGTGTTAAAGCCAAGCCCATCTAACAATGCCGCTGCCTTTGCTTCAAGCTGGTAACCACCCAAAACCTCAAAATCAGCATGTAACTTAGCATGTGCCTCATAGTTTTCATTTAACAAAGCCTGTTGCATTTCATAATGCAGATTACAGAGAACTTCATTACCACGCATAACATAATCAATAATTGAAGTATTTAAATCATCTACTTCTTGTTTAACCGTTACAATACGCGCGCCTTTAGCAACCTCAATCTCACCAACATCTGGCTGTAACACACCGGATAAAAGCATAAACAAAGAAGTTTTTCCAGCACCATTTTTACCAACAAGACCAATTTTTTGCTTGTCATAAATCGAAACATTTATTTCATTAAATAATAGCTTTAACCCACGTTGTAATGAAACTTTCTGCAAACTAATCAAGCACGCATCTCCATGAACTCACGCCATGATTTTACTTGAATCGGGGCATCATGTAGCTCTGCCAATGAACGCAATGTGAGCTCCGCAATCTGCAAGTTTGTGATAAGTGGGATATGATGATCTACCGCTAAACGCCTAATTTTAAAACCATCTGAAAGATTATCATCACTTACATGTTGTTCTCTACGTGGAATATTAATAATCAAATCCACACAGCGATCGGCAATGATATTTTCAACGTTTGGCGCTTCTGACTCACTGATTTTATAGGCCAGCTTTGTTTCAATACCAAACTCTTTTAAGTATTGACTAGTTCCTGTTGTTGTATAAATTTCCCAACCTAACTCGTAAAGCCTCTTTATCTCTGGTAAAAGCTTAACTTTCTTGTCACCTCCAATTGAAAGCAATACTTTTTTGCGTTTTACAAACATTTCTGTTGCCTGCCAAGATTTATAAAACGCATCCAATAAATCATAGCCAATACACCCCACCTCACCCGTTGAAGACATTTCAACATGCGCCACAGGATTGGCACCTTTTAATCGATTATATGAAAATTGTGATGTTTTTACACCAACGTAATCTAAGTCCAAAGTGTTATAGCGTTTTTTGTTATATTTACCCATGATCACCTCAGCTGCAATCTCAATAAAATTATGCCCTGTCACTTTCGATACAAATGGAAATGAGCGTGATGCACGCAAATTACACTCAATCACTTTGAGGTTATTATCTTTGGCAATAAATTGAATATTAAAAGGACCTGAAATATTAAGTGCTTTAACAATTTTCTTGGTAATACGCTTAGCACGACGAATCGTTTCTAAATACAAGTTTTGAGGAGGTAATACAATGGTTGCATCCCCAGAATGAACGCCTGCATTTTCAACATGCTCAGAAATCGCATAAATAACGATTTCACCATTTTGAGCAACACCATCTATTTCTAGCTCTTTAGCATTGTTAATAAAATCTGAAATCACAACAGGATGCTCAGGAGATACCAAAGCCGCCTCACGCAAGTATTGCTCAAGCGCATCTTCAGAATAAATTACGTTCATGGCTGCTCCTGATAGCACATAAGAAGGACGTACCAAGATTGGGTAACCAACTCTTTCTGCAAATGCTTTCGCATTTTCCAAAGTTGTCACAGACTCCCAAGCAGGCTGATCAATGCCAAGCTCATTTAACATATTCGAAAAAATTGCTCGATTTTCGGCACGATTAATGTTCTGAGGAGAGGTGCCCAAAATTGGATAACCCACTTTGGATAAAGGCACAACTAGGTTATTGGCGACCTGCCCACCTACTGATACAATAATGCCCTTCAAGTTTTCAAAATCAGCAATATCCTGAACGCGCTCAAAGGTTAACTGCTCAAAATACAATCTGTCCGACTCATCATAATCGGTTGATACAGTTTCCGGGTTGGAGTTGATAATAATAGGTGACTCACCTAGTTTTTTGAGTGTATGAGCAGCAGTGACACCACACCAATCAAATTCAACTGAAGATCCAATACTATACGGTCCTGAACCAAGGATTAAACTTGCAGGTATTTTAGATGGTAAAATGTCATGCTCAATTCCATGATAAGTCATATATAAATAATTGGTTTCTGCTTCAAATTCGCCAGCTAACGTATCTATCTGTTTAACGTAAGGGACGATCCCTTGAGCAATCCGCCAAGCACGTAAGGCTTGAACATCCATTTCACGAAATCTTGCGATACTCTTATCAGAAAAACCAAGTTTCTTAGCTTCTTTTAACAATGAGTTAGTTAAAGGAATCGCATGATTTTTCAAAGTATTTTCCATATTTGCAATCGTGTGCATATGATTTAAAAACCATTTATCTATACCTGATAGTGCATGCGCCTTATCAATACTACCCCCTTTAACAAAAAAGCGATGTAGTGCAAAGATCCTTCTATCGGTTGCCCGCTCAATCTCAAGTTCAAGATCAGGAATATCAAAGGGATAATCCGTTAAATCCGCAGCCCCTATGTTTAACATACCTACCGCTTTTTGCAAGGCTTCTGAAAAAGAACGACCAATTGCCATAACCTCGCCAACTGACTTCATTTCTGTGCCAATAAAACGTTCTGCTTTTTTAAGTTTATGTGTATCCCAACGAGGAATTTTAACAACAATGTAATCTAAAGCGGGTTCAAAGTAAGCACAAGTCTTCTTGGTTACTGCATTTTGTAACTCATGTAAGTTATATCCTAAGATAAGTTTTGCAGCAATAAATGCCAATGGATAACCTGTTGCTTTTGAAGCTAATGCTGATGAGCGCGATAAACGAGGATTAATCTCTATCACACGATAATCAGACGTTGCAAGATTAAAAGCGTATTGAATATTACATTCACCGATGATATTAAAATGATTGGCAACCTTAATCGCGATTTCACGCAAGCGGTGATATTCTTTATTATTTAATGATTGTGAAGGTGAAACAACAATACTTTCACCGGTGTGAATTCCCATTGGATCAAAGTTTTCCATATTGCATACAGTAAGCACGTTTCCTGCCATATCCCGAACAATTTCGTATTCAAACTCATTCCAACCCAATAGACATTCTTCAATTAACACTTGAGAAGTCGCATTCAGCACTTCAGTAACACGATGTTTAAGTTCATCTTTAGTTTTGACGATGCCTGAACCAAGTCCACCCAAAGAAAAACCTGAGCGCATCATCAGCGGAAAACCAATTTCCTCAGCTGCAATTAAGGCTTCTTTTAACGTTGTAGCCACAAAACTTTTAGCTGTTTTAATACCAATCTCATCTAATTTATTTTTAAAAAGTCCACGATCTTCCGCTTCCCTGATTGTCTGTACCGAGCTTCCTAACACTTTGACATCATGGAGTGCTAACACACCTTTTTCTTCAAGCTTAAGCCCCAAGTTCAAAGCTGTTTGCCCACCAAAGCTAAGCATAATCGCATCTGGCTTTTCTTTTTCAATAATTTTGGTGACATGTGCAAGATCTAATGGCTCAAAGTACACCTCATCAGCCATCCCAGGATCGGTTTGAATCGTTGCAATGTTAGGGTTAACCAAAATAATCTTGATTCCTTCCTCTTTTAGCGCCTTTATCGCTTGTGAGCCTGAATAGTCAAACTCACCTGCTTGAGAAATACGAATACCACCTGATCCTAAGAGTAAAACCTTTTTGATTTGTTTGAAAACGTCACGATGATTAAGCATTAAAATTTCACGTTGTTCGAGTTTACCTTATTCTAAAGTTTTTTCCGTGAAACGCAATTATATCGCTTAAATGATTCATAATAGTTATAAAGTTATTTCTCTCAAGTCATCTAAAAGGGTCACTACTGGATGCTAATTTGGCATTTATAACCTGCAAATTTTCGTACATTCATCACGCCAGTATCTAAGATAACATATTGCCCTTTCATTCCCATAAGCAACCCTTCAATAATTAGGGATTTATCCAAGTTATGTGCTTGTATTTTATTTGGGTATTCTAGCACAGGATAATGAATCTGCTGCTCAGACATTTTCACAATTTTTATTGATGCTTCACTATATTTTTCCTTTAAAGCATCAATAAAATGTTGCTCTTTTGCCAATATTTTATTTTTATAATCTAATAAATCTAACTGATCAGGAGATGATTTTAGCATCGCCTGCCAATTGGTTTTATCAGTCACATGTTGTGCAAGCTTTACTTCGATTAAACCTGATAGCAACCGCTCACTAACTTGAACAATTGGCAATGCCTGAGTTGCACCTTGATCAATCCAACGAGATGGAATATTTTTTTCACGCGTAATACCCACTTTAATAACTGCCGTATTGGCAAGATAAATATAATGTGGCTTTATGCAGTGCGCCTTACCCCAACTACTATCACGGCATGTCCCTTCATGGTAATGACATAATTCTGGCTTAATGATACAGGTATCGCATTCTGCTAAGCTTCTCAAACAAGGAAAACAATAGCCCTGATTAAAACTCTTTTTAGTGGACCGTCCACAGGCAACACAATTAATTTCCCCCAAAAATTTCAGAGTTATACGTTTACCAATAAGCGCATTCATTTTAAGCTCGCCTAGCTGATATTGAGCCATATTACTTTCACTCAGGAAAGTTTGCATTTTTGACAAAGTGATTGTTTGTTCTATCATTTAACACTCTTTGCTTGTTTGCAGTTAAACTCAGCAATGACTTTTTGCGTATGCTCCTTAACAATTTTCCAACTTACAGGACCCAATTCATCTGCATATGCTGCTGGATCCTTTAGTTCCAAGGCTAAAAAGGCTTCAATTCGCCCAATTGAAGATGCTGACTTATAATCGCTATAAATCGTATTGTCATATTTAATAGGAATATATGAGGTAAACGTCATTCCATAGATCTCTTCATAGTCTAGTCCCAATGATTCACATGCACTTATTCCATCTTTTAATACATATGCTTTGTTATAATCAATATAAGGAAGATAATATTTCACACGCTCTGCATCCCAATTACCCGCAACAAACGCTTCATAGTCTTTATCACGAAACAACTGACGACAATCTGGATAGGTTGCATGATCTCCAGCATGAACCCCCATTGCAATTAGAACCTCACAATCATTAGCTTTTGCAATTGACAATGCCACTGCTTGCAAAATTGAACTAAAGATTTTATTACGATTTGGCACCACCGTTAAGCGCATATTACTCTCGTGATAATGCCCTTGAGGCACATTATCTCCACCATTTATTAATGTGGAATGCAATAACTTTGCAAGTCCATCTATTTTAATTACTTGATGATAAAGCTTAAAATTTTGTAGTTTAAGGTAATCAGCCAAGCTTCTTGCTTTATCTAATTCTACTTTATGCTTTTGACCATAATCAAAAGAGAGTGCTGTAACTTCATAACCATCATCTAGTAAACGCAGCATCAATGAAGAGGAATCCATACCACCTGAAAATGACACTACTGCATATTTTCTTTTACTCATTCTTGACCTCACTGCAATTTAGAGTTTCAAATTAAAAAAGATAAACCAATTGAACTAAGTTTCAGCGTATTATCTGACTTTTTAACCCAGCAAATCACATATTACAGACATTAAAAATTAGACCTGTTAATCCAGCTAGATTATACCGATAAACCAATCAACTTTATAAGTTATTTATGAAAATTTAACATGATAATTGCGTTTTAATCTATCTATACATCGCTTCAAAATGGGGTAGAAAAATTGCGAAGCCAACGTTGACTCAAACGTAGATATAATTACTTGCAGCTGAATAAGAATTCGCCTATAGTGCTAAAAAATTTTTAAAATATCTTACTACAAATGATTTACCGAATTGAAAAATGTCTTGATGGCTTTTCCACTTGCTTTCGCCAATGGAACGCTATTCATTCACATTGCCGTTTTTTGCACGGCTATGCTATTTCGTTTCGCCTGCATTTTAAAGCAAATCAACTTGACCAACACAATTGGGTATGGGACTTTGGATGGCTAAAAGATAAACAATTTTTAATTGATGGTATGACAACAAAAGAATGGTTTCACTATATGTTTGATCACACGATTGTTTTGTCTGAAAAAGATCCTGCCCTTAGTACTTTTAAAGCTCTTGAAGAACAAGGTCTAATTCAGTTACGTACTTTACCTTATTTTAGTTGCGAAGGTATTGCTGAGTTTGTGCTCAACAAACTAGGAAGTATGGTTTTGACTCACAGTAATAATCGAGCACAACTCTATCGAGTAGATGTCATGGAAAACAATAAGAATCTAGGAGCTGCTGAAATTGAATAACCTAGGAGGCGCATCACAACTTCGTGTCACCAATTATAATCAAATCCTACCTATAATCGAAATTTACCCTTGCTTACAAGGAGAAGGCTCTCGCCGTGGACATCCTTGTTTTGCGATTCGCACAACAGGGTGTACACACCGCTGCTATTTTGGTGAACAAGGGGACTGGTGCGATACGTGGTACTCAAGCATCCATGCGCAAAAAGGTAAGTTCTCATTTTATGACATCATCCAAATGATTGAATCTTCCCCTAACATAAAAGAAATCATGTTCACGGGTGGCGCACCAACTATGCACCCCGCTATCATCAATGAAATCATGCACCTTGCATATCAACGTAATTTCTTTTTAACCCTTGAAACAGAAGGCTCACACTTTGTCAAAACGGAGCATCCAATTCACCTCATTAGCCTATCACCCAAGTTTAATAATTCGATTCCAAAGCTTGGAATACTTACACCTAAAGGCAAAAAGGTTGATCAAAAATTCATTGATCAGCATAACAAATACCGCTTAAACCTTTATGCTATGCGTCAAATGATTGATTACCATCAAGATTATCAACTAAAGCCAGTTTGTGATGGAAGTCACGAAAATATCCAAGAAATCAACTCTCTCATTGCTGAACTTAATATTCCTAGATCAAAAGTTTACCTCATGCCTGCTGGTAGAACTCGCAAAGAGATAATAAAAGCCTATCCAAAGATCATTGAACTTGCACTTAAAGAAGGCTTTAAGTTTACAGGTCGCGATCACATTATCGCTTTCGATGACAAAATTGGCGTTTAGAGTTTGCGACTTAGGCGCCAAGATCCTACCGCCACAATGATCAAAATAATGACTCCAACACCCCATAAATAACCAGCTGCATAACCACCATAACCAGTTGCAATGTCTGTATAAACTTGTTTAACGAATAGTATTGTTAAAACCAGCGGAATGATATAACTACATAAAAGTTTAAAACCTGTGTAATGCTTGTGAACCACCTCCTTGAAATAACTCACCACTTAAGCGATTAATATCATACAACCAGGTAATTACAATCACTTCCGCTACCATGACGATAACCATCAAATAACCGTTTATAAAATGATCAATTATATCTAATAAATACAACCCATTTCCCATCGTATATAATAAGTTACAGATAAAAAGCAACACACATATTATAAATAAAATAGTTGCACGCTTAAGCTTTATTTTACTATCCATCAATGCCGCTAAAATTGCCTCAAATAGCGATACGATAGATGTAAATGCCAAAAAGAACACGGAAGCATAAAAAATAAATGAGAAAAACTCTTGTACAACTGGAAGTAAAGTTAGCGCATGTGGGATCACTACAAATGCAAGCCCAATACCTCCTGAAACAACTTCGTGCACGTCCTTGCCATCTATATATGCAACATGTCCTAACACTGAAAATATGATCATACTGCAAATCATAGACGCTAACGTGTCACCAATTACAACAATTGTACAAGTTTTAGAGACATTCACCTCTTTATTTAATAATGCACCATAAGCAAACATGACACCAGTTGCTAATGAGATTGAAAAAATGACTTGTGTTGCTGCTGCAAACCATACTTTAGTATCTAACAGCGTTGACCAAACTGGGATAAATAATTGATATAGACCACCTAAACTACCCGACAGTGTAATAGAGTTCCCCAATAAAATGAGTAATAAAATAAATGGAAGTGGAGTGATCCATTTTGCAACAAATGCCAAACCACTTGTACCTTTATATAGTGAAATATAACTTAATAGTAAAATCACCATAACACCTAAAATGATTGTCAGCTTAGGGACAGTAAAAGCACCAATCCCAGATGATAGCTCTAAGAATTGATTAAAAAAGTATGATTCACTATCTGCTTGCCACGGCATTTTAAACGAATCTACCGCAAAATTAAGCACCCACGAAGCAATGACAATATAATAAGTTAAAACACCAAAAGCTACTAACACTGCAAGCCAACCAACTATTTTAAAGCGCTTAGCATGACCGATTAATGCCAAGGCCTCTGGCGCCCCTTTTTTAGAGGTTTTCCCCAAACCCACCTCCAAAATCAATAATGGCAAACCAATACAGAGCAAACAAATGATGTATGCCACGAAAAATGCTGCTCCTCCATGCTCATAAGCAAGGTAAGGAAAACGCCATAAGTTTCCTAAGCCCGCAGCAGACCCAATAGCTGCCAATATAAATATCCAAACTGAACTAAAGTCTTTACGTATTTGCCCCATTTCTTCCTCCCATCATTAGCAATGAACCATTCATAATACTTTAAAAGTATACCATTTAAACTTAGCAATGTATCAACATATAATTAAGTTACATTAAAGATAAACCCAAAAGTTCCTATAAAAAATAAAGGGTAGCATACATTTACACATAACTTTATTACAGCTTTAATGCTAATTCTGTTGCCTCTTTAATCGCACGTTTTGCATCTACTTCTGCTGCAATATGTGCGCCACCAATAATATGAACGTTTTTTGCCTCTTTGCTCAATAACTCATCATAAAGCGATTTATCTGATTCTTGCCCTGCACAAACCACTATCTGATCCACACTCAATAATTGAGGTTTATCATCTATCATAATATGTAAACCTTCATCATCAATTTTTTGATAATCCACACCTTTTAACATCTTAACCTTGTAATGCTTTAACATTGTGCGATGAATCCAACCTGTTGTCTTGCCAAGGCGCTTGCCTAATTTTTCATCTTTTCGCTGTAATAAATAAATCTCACATTTTGGCACTGTTGTTTCTATGATATTGATATTTAAGCCCCCTCTATGCTTAAGTGTAACATCTATCCCCCATTCTTTGTAATAAGTTTCACAATCCGCACTCATTTTACGTCCCCCCAATACCAAGAAAGTCGAAACATCAAAACCAATACCCCCAGCGCCAATTACTGCCACTTTTTTACCAGGTGCGACGTCAGAATTGATCAACTGCACATAATTGACAACACTTTTATGGTCTATGCCCTTTATATTTGGGACTCTTGGCACAACACCCGAAGCAATGACAATTTCATCATATTTTTTAGCTAATAGCTCGTCACTTTGGACTTTATGATTCAAGAGACAATTAACCTGAAACTTATTTAATTGATAGTTAAAATAGCGCAAGGTTTCAGTAAACTCTTCCTTTCCTGGTATTTTAGCGCTGAGTTTGAACTGTCCACCAATCTTATCAGATGCTTCGTATAAATCAACTTTATGCCCTCGTTTAGCCAACTCAATCGCTGCTACCAAACCAGCAGGCCCTGCTCCCACTACAGCAATTTTTTTAGCATTTCGAGCAGGTATTGAAATCATAATTGTTTCATTGCAAGCATATGGATTAACCAAACACGATGCTTGTTTGCCAACAAAGACGTGATCTAAGCACGCTTGATTACAAGCAATACAAGTGTTTATCGCCTCACTTTCCCCATTTTGTGTTTTTTTCACAAAATCAGGGTCAGCCAATAAAGGACGTGCCATTGAGACCAAGTCTGCTTTATTTTTCTGCAGAATTTTTTCAGCAATTTCGGGGGTATTAATTCGGTTAACACAAACAATTGGAATATTAATATATTTGCGAACAATTTCAGTAATCGGAACAAATGCGGCTCGTGGCACTTGGGTGCTAATCGTTGGAATGCGAGCCTCATGCCAACCAATACCAGTATTAATAATCGTGACCCCTTTTTTTTCAAGCGCCTGAGCTAATGTAATAACTTCATCAAAAGAACTACCTTGATCAATTAAATCCAACATCGATAAGCGAAACATAATGATAAATTGCTCTCCCACTTTCTCACGAATTGCTCTTATAATTTCTAATGGTAATCGCATCCTATTTTCGAAGGTTCCACCCCACTGATCTTTGCGATTATTGGTGTGTTCAACCAAGAATTGATTAATTAAATATCCTTCTGAACCCATTACCTCAACACCATCATAACCAGCCTCTTTTGCAAGTTTGGCACAGCGAGCAAAGTGCTTAATTGTTCTTTTTATACCCCAATTCGTTAACATATGTGGTTTAAACTTATTCGTTGGTGCTTTGACATTTGAGGCGCTAACACAGAAAGGGTGATAACCATAACGCCCTGCATGCAAAATTTGCATCAAGATCTTACCATCTGCTTTATGTACGGCGTCAGTGATTAACTTGTGCTTTTTCACTTCAATTTTATTAGTTAATTTAATTGCAAAAGGATAAAGCCAACCTCGCATATTGGGTGATACTCCTCCAGTTACAATTAAACCCACGCCACCTTCAGCACGTTTTGCATAAAAAGCAGCCAAGCGCTTAAACCCACCTTTTTGCTCTTCTAAACCTGTGTGCATTGACCCCATAACAATACGATTTTTAAGTGTGGTAAAACCAAGATCTAAAGGAGTTGATATAAATGGATAGATACTTGTTTTATTCGTCATGAATGTAATTCCATAAAAGCTACTAGATAAAAAGTAGTGTAACGATTTTACGAGGATAAAGAAAGTGCGTTAAGAAATGAGTTTAGTGATGAAATAAATAATTCTCGGAATTACATCATATTTTTAAGAACAGTTTGCAAAATGCCACCATTTTTCAAGTAGTCAACGTCAACATCGGCATCTAGACGCGCCAATGCTTCAAATATGGTTTTATGTCCACTTGGATGGATGGCTTCAACAATCACATTTTGGCGTGGTTTAACATTGTCTAACCCCTTAATATTAAAGGTTTCTGTCCCATCTAACTCAAGTGATTTTGCACTTTGACCCTCAATGTATTGTAATGGTAATACACCCATACCGACTAAATTAGAACGGTGAATACGCTCATAGCTTTCAGCAATAACTGCCTTGACACCTAACAAGAAAGTGCCTTTTGCTGCCCAATCACGCGATGAGCCTGTACCATATTCTTTACCTGCTAACACAATAAGTGGTATGTCAAGTGCTTTATATTTCATGGCGGCATCAAACACATATTGAATCGAGCCATCCAGATGATACTTCGTAACGCCACCTTCTATACCTGGTGCTAATAAGTTACGAATGCGAATGTTGGCAAAGGTACCACGCATCATCACCTCATGATTACCGCGGCGAGAACCATAAGAATTGAAATCCTTCTTCTCTACACCATGTGCTTTTAGATATTGCCCTGCTGGATATTTTTCAGGAATGGATCCTGCTGGAGAGATGTGATCTGTTGTAACCGAATCACCCAACATAAGCAAGGTGCGCGCACCAAAGATATCTAAGGAATTTTTGCCAGAACTGGTAAAGTTCTCAAAGAAATTAGGACACTGGATATAAGTTGATTTCTTATCAAATTCATATAACTTACCTGAAGATGATGCCAGTCTCTTCCAATCTGGTGTCCCATCTAGAACAGTTGCATAAGATTTCTCAAACATCTCAGCGTTGATCACGCGAGATTGCAACTGTGCTATATCATGACTACTTGGCCAAATGTCTTTTAAGAATACATTTTTACCATGCTGATCTTGACCAATTGGATCATGCTCTGGATCAAAATTAACCGTACCTGTAATTGCATAGGCAACAACGTGAATAGGAGAAGCCAGATAATTTGCTTTCACATCGGGGTTAATACGCCCTTCAAAGTTACGGTTTCCAGAACCGACAGAAGTAACAACTAAGTTACCCTTGTTAATCGCATCAACAATTGGTTGGTCTAATGGACCTGAGTTACCAATACAGGTCGTACAGCCATAGCCAACTACATTAAATTTTAATTGTTCTAAATATTTTAATAAGCCAGACTTCTCAAGGTATTTTGTGACTACTTGTGATCCAGGGGCAAGCGAGGTTTTAACGTATGGCTTAACGGTTAAGCCTTTTTCTACCGCTTTTTTCGCTAATAATCCCGCCCCTAACAAGACTGAAGGGTTCGATGTATTGGTACATGAAGTAATCGCAGCAATCGCAACATCCCCATGCTTTAACTCACAATTCATGCCTGTGACCTTAACCGATTTTTTTACTTCTTCCGCACTTAAGCCAAAACCATGCAATCCTGCTTCATGCGTCAAACACTTTCCAAATGACGCCTTTAAGTCACGCATAGAAACACGATCTTGTGGACGCTTAGGTCCTGCTAAGGTAGAATCCACCGTTGACATGTCAAGTTCAATGACCGTGGTATATTCTGGTTCTTCTGCTGGATCATGGCGGAACAAATACTGTTCTTCGTAGACCTTTTTAGCCAAATCAACGTATTGAGCACGATTTGTTTGCTTAAAGAACTCTAATGTCACTTCATCAACAGGGAAAAAGCCCATCGTTGCACCATATTCTGGCGCCATGTTGGCAATGGTTGCTCGATCTGGTAAGGATAAATATCTTAAACCTGCCCCATAGTATTCAACAAATTTACCAACCACACCATGTTTACGAAGTAATTGGGTAATCGTCAACACAAGATCTGTTGCAGTCACACCTTCTCGTAATGCTCCTGTTAATTTAACGCCTATGACATCAGGCAAAACCATATAGTAAGGTTGTCCAAGCATCACAGCCTCAGCTTCAATACCACCAACACCCCAGCCCATTACACCAATACCATTGATCATAGTAGTATGTGAATCGGTTCCAACAAGCGTATCTGGATAGGCCACTTTTTCGCCATTTTGTGCTTTAATAAGAATACCTTTTGCTAAATACTCTAAATTAACCTGATGAATGATTCCCATACCAGGTGGTACCACAACAAAATCATCAAATGCTTTTTGTCCCCACTTAAGCAAAGAATAACGCTCACCATTGCGCTCAAATTCCTTGGCAACGTTTTTTTCTAACGAGTCTTTTGAGCCAAAATAATCGACTTGTACTGAGTGATCGATCACCATTGCTGTGTCGACAAGTGGATTTATCTTTTGTGGATTCCCACCTGCATCTTTAATTGCTTGACGCATTGCCGCTAAATCGACAACAGCTGGCACACCTGTAAAATCCTGCATCACTACACGAGCAGGCATATGAGGAATCTCAGGACGCACTTTTGCTTGAGGCTCCCAATTTAATACATTTTCAACGTCTGCAACTTTAACTTTATAGTTGTCGATATTACGTAATTGGTTTTCCACCAACACTCGAATTGAATAAGGTAAACGCGTGATATCTTTAGCCGTTTCTGCTGCCAGCTTCTGCAAACTATAAGCTGTATATTGCTGCCCTTTTGAGTCAATCAGCACTTTAGTTAAACGCTTTAAATCCACCATTAGGATAGCTCCTTCTTCTATGATTTATGAGGTTATTTCGGCGCTCATATTAGCGGAATTGATTACCTTTGTACAGCTGCACTCAAGCACTCATACGGCACTGGCATAAAAAGCTCATTACAGCTGTATTTTTTGGATTTACGATATTATCCTTTAAAAATCACTTTCTCACAAAATCATTTATCAAGTGTTATAGACGTAATCAAATACTCAGGTAACGGATGATTGGTTAGCAAAAAACGCTTAGGCGTTTCACCTAACAAATACCCCTGATACGGCTGACTCTTTTTAAAATAGAGGTTATAGTTATTGGCATCGGTAAAAACAAACACACGTTGATCACTCTTCCAAACGGACCAAAATTGCTCCGCTGTTCTTAGCGTTTTATCCGCACCTGAGTTAGACATTCTTGCTGTATTGGCAAGTTCACCTTCATTTGCCACAATCCAAGTTAAACGATCTAAGTAAAACTGAGCATCATAAAAATAACCATCATAGTTGGCAACAATAGCATTCGGATAGGCTTTTAATAGTGGTGCTACAATATTAGTCAACGGTTTTACTGTTTTTTGTGCAAAATATTGAGAACCTGACCATCCCAAGTTAAGAATAATCATCATTGCTGCAACAAACCATAACATGATTGTTTTCAGGTTATCGCGTTTAAGATAAATACAACCCATAATTGCTGTAATGATTGCCACTACAGCACCCAACCAATAATAAACTGCGATTTTCAAAAAGAACATTGAAAACTGTGGAATAAATGGCAAAATAACAAATGCAATTGCAATAGCTGCAAAAAAAACTAACGCCACAATAACACTTGCTTTAGTTGACTTTTTTAATTTAACGTCATTCAAAATCTTATCGAGTCTACGCGCAATTAAAATTGCAAATGGCACAACAATTGGAATCAAATATCCTATCAAGATGGATTTTGAGAATGCAAAAAACAGCAAAATACTCACCCCCCAAACAAATAAGAACCATTCATTTTCGTGTTCTCTACGTGTTCTCCATTTAGTTAGCACTGATTTAAAAACTTGTGGTAAAAAACCAAACCAAGGGAAAAAACCAATAATGAAAATTCCAAAATAAGCAAACTTGCTCATTTGCCTACCTTGCTCATCGGTGGCATATCTTAAGATCTGCTGCACAACAACATAGTAGTGAAAAAATTCAGGATGTTCGCTGTTAACTGCAATAATCCAAGGAATCGAAATCAAGACCACAATGACTAAGCCAAGGTACAAACGGTAATCTAAAAGTAATCGGAACTTACCAACAATAATTGCCCATAAACCAATAATCATCATAGGAAACACAATGCCAATAAGACCTTTGGTCATCACTGCTAAACCTGAAAAAATAAAGGCATTTAGCAACCACAGATTGTTTGTCCAGCTTTTTTGTTTATATTGCCTTGATGCCCAAAAAGACAACATAGTGACCGTAATAAAAAAAGCAACACCTGCATCTAGATTCAGATAACGCGCACCCCCCAAATACAAAATTGAAGTCCCAGAAACCAATGCTGACCATAATGCCACACGCCTTTTTTGATAGACAATCCGACAAACAACATATACAAATAACACACCAATTATCGATAATATCGGATTTGGCAATCTTGCTGCCCAAATATTAAAACCAAAAAACTTAAGCGATAAAGCCGTTAGCCAATAAATCATTGGCGGCTTTTCAAAATAAATCACGCCATCTAAATGCGGTACGACATATTCATTATTCACAATCATCTCACGTGCAATTTCAGCATATCTGCCTTCATCTGGGGTGAATAAAACAGGCACACCATAAAGGCACAGCGCAACTGCCATAATCAAACTCAATATTAATAAATCACACCCAAAAATACGATCCACTTGCATACGTAAGCGACAATGACTTCCGTGTTTTATCATAACTTTTACCACATTAAACGGGATAACATTAAAATAACCGAAATTATAACATCGAGAAATTATTTTGCGCCATTTTTTATCGGATAGGTTTCTGTGTACATGAAGAAAGGTTTGCAAAGTTTTGACGGAAGCGTTATTTTTTCTTAATTTTCAAAACATGAGAAAAATACTTCAATCAGCTATCGCAGTTAAAGGTTTCAAATTGTGTTTGATAATTATACAAAGATCAGTTTAAGTGCAATTCAAATGAAAAAATTCTACTGTACAGAAAGAAAAGACTAAAAAATAGGGGACAAGCGCTGTACAATGCAAAAGCTTAAATCACAGTAAATGGGGCACAAATCATGCAACATAATAATGAATTTCTTAAATTGGTTAATGACGCCAAAACACGTATTCAAGAATGTGATATTTTTCACATTAAATATTTAATGGACAATGGTACTTTAGATGGTGTATTGATTGATGTTCGCGAAGAATCTGAATATACACACGCACATTTACCAGGAGCCTATCATCTAAGCAAAGGTCTTATTGAAGTCAAAATAGAAACACTTATTCCCAATAAAGAACAAAAGCTTTACCTTTATTGCGGTGGTGGCTTTCGCTCTGCCTTAAGTGCAGATAATTTACAAAAAATGGGATATCACAACGTTATCTCTATTGATGGAGGATTTCGTGCTTGGATTGCTGAACAATTTCCAGTTGTCATTAAAGGTGAATAAGCCATGTTTCGTATTGGTCATGGTTATGATGTTCATAAAATCAGCACTCAAAACAAACCACTAATACTTGCTGGAATTGAGGTTCTCGCCCCTTTTTCGTTAGAAGCACACTCTGATGGTGATATCGTTTTACATGCCTTAACCGATGCACTTCTTGGTGCTGCTGCTTTAGGGGACATTGGACAACACTTCCCTGACACCGATCCAGCACATAAAAACAGAGCAAGCAAAGATTTTTTATTGCATGCGCAAAAGAACGTGGTTAGTTTAGGCTATCAAATTTCCAATATCGATATTACAGTTGTAGCACAAGTACCGAAGCTTGCTCCCTATATCAATGAAATGTGTCAATCGATTGCTTCACTGTTGCAGCTTAAATTAAATCAAGTTAACATCAAAGCCACTACAACTGAAAAGCTTGGGTTTATCGGCAGAAAAGAAGGTCTTGCCTGTTACGCCGTAGCTCTGATCTATCAACCTTAAGGAGAAGTTATGGTAATCGCTCTTATTTTAAGCATGGTTGCTGCTTTATTAATTGGAATCCTTATCGGTTTAAACTTGCGCAAAAACAGTAAAGCTTTAAACACCGAGCTGGAAGAGACAAAAAAATTATTAACGCATTATCAAAATACGGTTAACGAGCACGTCCATAAAACACATGAAATCATGGAAAGTATCTATCAACAGTTTGCTGAGCTCCAAAAGCACTCACAAGAATATAGTGTAAAACTGAATCTAGATCCTTCTAGACAATCTCTTTTGCAACCCAAAGTGTATATTGATAAAAAAACTAATCAGCCACTTTCCGCTCCAAATATACCAAAAGATTATGCAAACGGATCTGATGAAAAATAACGCAATATATAGGTACTCTCAAGCAGGTTTGAAGCTTTTATTTACCAGCTAGTGCCCCTTATACGACTTCTTTAATCAGCACACACGAGTGCAAGCAAAATTAAACGATGGAAAGAACATGGAATCACATTACAAAATTGCCATTATTGGAGGTGGTATTTCAGGAATAAGCTTTGCCCATTTTGCCGCTTGGAAAAATTATTCTTCTATTATCATAGAAGCAAGGGATAAAATCGGTGGCTGTATTGAAACTTATTACAGTACAAAGGCGCACGATTTTTGGTTAGAGCTTGGTACTCATACCGTCTACAACTCTTATCAACACCTAATTGATTATTGCAACCAAAAGGGGCTATTAGAACAACTCCAAAAACGAAATAAATATCCTTTTAAGCTTCTTATTAACAATAAAATCTGTTCGATTATACCTCAGCTTAACCTTATGCGTGCAGGATTGGGTTGGCCATTATTTAAATTCACCACTGCCAAAGATAAAAGTGTTAAGGAATACTTTAGTTTTGTATTTGGCAAACAAAACTATAATACAATCTTACGTTATTGCTTTGATGCCGTGTTATGCCAGAATAGTCGTGATTTTCCAGCTGATTTTTTATTTAAAACACGCAAAAAAAATAAAAATTTACCCAGAAGCTTTACTTTCAAAAATGGCATGTCCAGTTTGTTTAATAATTGCGAAAACGAGGTTTTCACGATTCGTACCAATACCACATGTAACGGTATTTACTATCAAAACAACACTTGGCATATTAAAACTAACCATAGCGAATTAACGGCAGATAAGCTTATCCTGGCAACACCTTGGCATATTACCCAGAAACTTCTTAAAGATATAAACCATCCACTTGCAGACTTGCCACACCAGCCAACATTATCAAACCTCATAACGGTAGCACTTATTGTCGATCAGGATAAAGTGAAACACATCAAGCCGCTTAATGGGTTAATTGGTGTGAATCAAAGCTTTTATTCAATAGTAAGTCGCGATGTTATTGATCATGAAAAATACCGTGGATTTACCATTCACTTTAAACCAGAAAATCACGACATAATAAGTTTGATAACGAAGTTTTTAGCCAAGCTAAATATCCCTAATGATGCACTTATTGATACTTATATCAAAACAAATAGCTTACCATGTTACCAGACTCACCATTCAAGGTTCTTAACCTCTCTTAACAAGCGTCTTGTTCAAGATAATAGCCTTTATCTTACAGGGAACTACTTAACTCGCCTGGCAGTAGAGGATTGTGTTAAGCGATCTTATGAAGAATTTTTGCGTTTAGTATCTAAAAGCTGATTATGTGTGTTTTCGAGATTTTCTTAACACTAGTCCAAATCTGTTGATGAAAATATTCAACAGACCTTTAAATCATCAAAATGTAAGCTATAAATCACGCATAAACCATGCTTCCAAAGCTGCAACCTGTTCTTTTGTCAACCACAAACCAAGCTTACTTCGCCGCCAAATGAGTGCATCAACATCAGTAACCCATTCTTCTTTTACTAAGTATTCCAGTTCCTTTTGGTAAAAGTTATAGCCAAAACATCGTCCCAAATCATCATATGATTTTGCATCTGTTAGCACATCAAAACTCTTCATCCCATAAGATGCGGCAAATCGATAAGCGTGCTTGGCTTCAAGCCACGGGTACGTTTTTTTGAGTTGTTGCATAATTTCGCTAAAAGAATGTGCATTTCCACCTGCTGTTGGAACGCGATCCGTTACACAAGAGCCCATATTAGGGAAATAGGGCTTTAATTTATCAACCACATGTTGTGATAAAGTGCGATAAGTTGTAACCTTACCACCAAAAACAGATAATACAGGTAGCTTACCGTTTTGATCTTCTAACTCAAGATGATACTCCCTTGTGATCTTTGATGGATCAACTGAGTGATCATCATACAGTGGACGCACACCCGCATAACTCCAAATGACATCTTGCGAAGAAATATGTTTTTTAAAATAACCATTAATTAATTTACATAAATAATCTGTTTCTTCTTCACTAATCTCAATATCTCTTGGATCGCCCTCATAATTTAAATCAGTTGTACCAATTAAAGTAAATTCGTTTTCGTGTTCAGAGACAAAACCATACGGCAAGGCAAACACAATTCTGCCATCTTTATTTTGCAAAATATACGCATGATCACCGTTATAAAGTTTAGGCACAACAATATGACTGCCTTTTATTAATCTTACTCCAGATTTTGAGTTCGTTTCCAGCACATCATCAATAATATTGGCAACCCATGGTCCACCTGCGTTAACAATTGCCTTTGCATTAACCAAAACTTCTTTGTTACTATTATCCAACAGCTTGACTTGCCATTTTTTACCTTGCCTTTTTGCTTCTACACAACGATAAGGCATTAAGATCTTCGCGCCATTGTCTTTTGCTTCAATAGTATTAAATACCACCATCCTGGAATCATCAATTCGGCAATCTGAATAAGCAAATCCAACTTTAAATTCATCAACTAATTGCTGACCTTCTTTGCTACCCACAAGCGAGATTTTTTGTGATTTTTTAAGTGACATTTTACCTGCTAGAAAATCATACAAGAACATGCCTATGCGAATCATCCATACTGGGCGCAAATGCTTAGCATGCGGTAAAATAAAGCGAAGCGGATGAATAATATGTGGTGCTTTTTTCAGCAGAATTTCTCGCTCCTTTAATGCCTCTTTAACGAGTTTAAATTCATATTGCTCAAGGTAGCGCAAGCCTCCATGTACAAGTTTACTACTTGCAGATGAAGTGGCTGAAGCTAAGTCTTTTGCTTCACATAGTACAACGCTTAACCCTCTTAAGCTTGCATCAAGCGCAATACCTGTTCCATTAATACCACCACCAATAACCAATAAATCTGTTTCCATCTCGTTATTTTCTTGCAATTGCATAATCACTTCATTAATTTAGACTGTAGACCGCGGTGTATTGTAGCTGATTCCAAATGATTTTTCTAATCATTAAAATCACGGTGTTGACATATCAGCCAAATCAGTTCAAAATGTGCTGCATTTTAAAATTTGACAGTCATTCCTATCCCAGAAAAGCGTGTCCATTTCTTGGTTTAGCGAACTGTAACCTAAAGAATTTAAGAAATAAAAAATAAGCTGGAGAACAACATTGGCTAATACTAAACAGGCTAAAAAGCGTATAAGACAAGCGGAAAAAAACCGTCAACATAACATGGCTCGTCGCTCAATGATGAGAACGTTTATGAAGAAAACCATTAAAGCAATTGAAGCACAAGATCTTTCTTTGGCGAAAGAATGCTTTGCTAAGCTTCAACCTGTACTAGATCGTTATGCGACAAAAGGTCTTATTCACAAGAACAAAGCGGCACGTCATAAAAGTCGTATCCATGCCAAAATAAAGGCTTTGTCACTTGCTGCTTAATAAAAATTTGCTCCTCAAGATTTAAATTAAGCCTAAAAGCTCCTATCATGGGGCTTTTTTTTTAAAATAAAATATAAGGTCTTTTATTGCAAAATAATTTGGTGATCAGCACCTATAACCTCATAAGGATGTAACATGTACTCACTAAAAAAAATTGCCCAAATTCTAGGCGGACATGTACACGGTGATGAAGCCATTACTGTATCTCGCCTTGCAACGCTCAAAAATGCACAACCTGGTCAGCTTTCTTTTCTTGCTAATAGCAAATACCTTTGTGAATTAAAAACTACCCAGGCCTCTGCAGTTTTACTCACTAAGGAAGCACTAGCACTTTGCCCAACTAATGCTGTCGTGCTTGATAACCCTTACCTTGCATTTGCAAAAGTAGCACAGTTATTTGATAAAGCTCCAAAGGCGCAACCTGGTATCCACTTATCCGCAGTGATTGCAAAAACAGCGATCATCGCAAATAATGTAAGTATTGGTGCAAACGTTTTGATTGGTGAGCATGTCGTGATTGCTGATGGAGCTATCATTGGTGCGAATTGTGTTGTTTTAGACAATTCTAGCATTGGTAAATACACCGAAATTAAACCAAACGTTACTATTTATCACGGCGTTGAGATAGGTGAAAAGTGTATTATTCATGCTAATTCTGTCATCGGTTCCGATGGCTTTGGTAACGCTAAAGATGAACAAGGCAACTGGGTCAAAATTCCTCAAATTGGTGGGGTCACCATTGGAAATAATGTAGAGATAGGCGCCAGTACTTCAATTGATCGTGGTGCGATAGATGACACGTTTATTGGCGATGGTGTTAAAATCGATAACCAGATTCAAATTGCGCACAACGTTGTCATTGGGGAAAATACAGCGATTGCAGGTTCATCGGGTATAGCAGGTTCTGTCACCATCGGCAAAAACTGTCTCATTGGCGGACAAGTTGGCATCAGTGGTCATTTGTCAATTTGTGATGATGTGATGCTTGCTGCTGCATCTAACGTTAGTAAAAGTATTGATACACCGGGCTTTTACACAGCAGCCTTCAATGCACGACCACACATGGAATGGAAACGTACCAGCGCACGCATTTTTAGGCTAGATAAACTTGAGAGTCGTGTTAAAATGCTCGAGAAAAAATTGCAAGACGACAAATAAAAAACTTTAAGGCACCTCACTCATGCAGCTTAATATTCAACAAATTAAAGAAATTTTACCCCACCGATATCCCTTTTTATTAGTCGATAAAATCATCGATATGGATATTGGCACAGGTACTGTTGTAGCACAAAAGAACGTCACTGCAAACGAAGAGTTCTTTAATGGTCATTTTCCAAATCAACCTATTATGCCAGGTGTACTAATTGTTGAAGCAATGGCACAAGCGATTGGTATTTTAGGTGTTAAAATGATGGTATCCAACCAAGAGCAACTTGACCATAAAAAGCTATTTGTTCTTGCTGGAATTGATAACGTTCGGATTAAGCGTCCTGTGGTGCCAGGAGACGTATTAAAACTTCATGCTTCTATAGGTAAAATTAAACGTGGCATGTGTAAAAGTCATGCCGAAGCTTATGTAGATAATGAACTTGTTGCTAGCGCTGATTTTATTGCTGCCTATAGGGAAGTGTGAAAGTGATCGACTCAAGAGCAGTTATTCATGAAACGGCAGAAATTGCCGAGAATGTCACCATTGGTCCTTATGCCATCATTGGTGAAAATGCCAAAATTGGAGAAGGGTGTAACATTTCTGCTCATGCAGTTATTGGTAAAAATGCCATTGTTGGCAAAAACAATCGCATATTTCAATTTGCCTCAGTTGGAGAAGAGCCAATCGACCATAGTTTTCATGGCGAATTTTCACAACTGATCTTAGGTGATAATAACATCATTCGAGAATGTGCAACCATCCACGCAGGTACTGCCAAAGAAGATGGAACTACCCGAATTGGTAACAACAACCTCATCATGAACTATGTCCACATTGGTCATGACTGTCAAGTTGGGAACAAGGTCACCTTGGTTAATAATGCTGCTCTTGCTGGACATGTTCGTGTGGATGATTTTGCCACTATCGGCGTCAATAGTGGGGTCCATCAATTTTGCCGAATAGGTGCTTACTCTTTTATTGCACATATGGCACTTATTACTCAAGATGTGCCTCCTTACCTCATGGTTGCTTCCTCTCCAACTTCTCCTTGCGGCATTAATATAGAAGGGCTTAAGCGGGCCAAGTTTTCTACACAAGAGATCCGAGCCATCCGAGAGGCTTATAAAATAATTTATCGCCAAGGTTTACGACTAGTTGACGCCATTGAAAAACTTAAAGTGATGCAAAAAGAAATATCTGCCATTGAACGTTTTGTTACTCTATTAGAAAACTCAAAACGTGGAATTATCCGTTAATGAGAATCATGCTCGTAGCAGGTGAGCTCTCAGGGGATCAACTAGGAGCAGGTGTCGTACGTCTATTAAGACAACATTATCCAAATGCAATTATTGAAGGCATTGGTGGCACTCAAATGCTTGGGGCTGGGCTAAACGGTCTATATCCTATTGAAACTTTATCGGTTATGGGTATTATCGAAGTCATTAAACATTTGCCTTCAATTTTGAAAGTTCGCCGTGGAATATTACAGCATTGTAAAAAGAACCCTCCTGACATTTATATTGGCATTGACGCACCTGATTTTAACTTACCTATTGAAGCAAAACTCAAGGTTTTAGGTGTCAAAACGGCTCACTATGTTAGTCCTTCTGTTTGGGCATGGCGTGAAAATCGTATCAAGAAAATTAAAAAAGCGACTGACATTGTATTTGCAATTTTACCATTTGAAGAAACCTTTTATCAGAAGCACCAGCATAAAGCCATTTTTGTCGGACATCCTTTAGCCAATAAAATCCTTCTCACAGAAGATACACAAAGCGCACGAACCTATCTTGACATTACAAGCGAACACAAAATTATCGCTCTTTTACCAGGTAGTCGCATCCAAGAGCTTATAAGGATTCTACCTATTTTCTTAGAAACATTATCCAAAATTAAACAAAAAGGATATCAATTTAATGCTTTACTCCCAGTTGCTAAAAAAAGTCTTTATACGGAACTAGACAGATATAAAGAACAATTTGATGTGCTAAACATAAGACTCCTTGATGGTCAGGCACACCACGTTTTGCAAGCTTGTGATTTTAGCTTAGTAGCTTCAGGTACCGCTACACTTGAAACGATGCTCTATAAAAAACCAATGGTTATTGGCTATAAAGTATCAAATATTACAGCTACTATTGTAAAGCATATGCTTAAAACGCCATTTTTTGGCTTACCAAACATCCTAGCCAATGAAGAAGTTGTTCCTGAATTTATTCAGCAAAATTTCACCTCTGAAAATTGTGCTGGTGCTTTACAGCGCTATTTTGACGATGAGCATAAAATCAATACAATCAAACAGCGGTTTACTGAACTTCATAAACTACTCATCCAAGATGCAGATTCAAAAGTAACTATTGAGATTATAAAATTATTAAATTCCTAGCGCTTTTGCCTTTTTAATTGAGCATTGATTGATTAGAATAAACTATCGTTGAAGATTGACCTATTAAAATAAAATGACCAAAGTCCAACTCATACTCCTTCTTAGCATCATCATCGTTATCCTGTTACTTATTGACACATTTAGACGAAGTAAGCGTAAAAGATATAAACGTGAAATGGCTGAGCTTACAGCTATACAAGAACAAGAAAAAACTGCCAAAGTAACCACTAAAGAAAAACATAAACAATCAACCAAACTTCATCAAAATCCCAAACAAGGTACTGCCGTTACAAAGGTTGAGTTAGAAGAAGACATCAAAGTCGATCCTAAATCTCCCTTAATCATCAGTGATTTTGAACAAATACAAACAACCTATCCTAAGCTTGAGAAAGGGATTGCTGTTTACTATATCAGTGCACCACGAGGTTATATTTTTAATGGCGAAGACTTAGCTTGGCTTTTCACCCAAAATGGACTCATATTTAACTCAGAACTTAAACGCTTTGAATTATTGACTGAAGATAAAGACGTGCTGTTTTTCATAGAGGCAGATGAAGAAACCCATGGTTTTGATCTAACAAACTATAAAACAACCGATTACACTTGTCTTTTATGTGCCTCAAACTTATTAGAATTATCGCAATACTACGATGTTCCTATGTGCTTTGAGTATTTTAGCAATAGCATTAATCAGATAAATCAACGTCTAGGTGGTACCTTACTAAATGAACACAAACGCCGTTTTACCAGCCATGATGAAAGCGGATATAAAAGCCATTTAAAAAATTTAAAGGTAACTGATCAAGTTACAAAGGATTCACAATAAAAGTAAAATACCTAGCTTAATATGATTTATAATCCACAACCATAATCCCAGCTACAGGTTTTGGCGAATTCATCGTAGTAATTATTGTTTTTTTCAAGGTTTTTAAGATAGTTTCTAAAATTTTGTTGAAACATCGTCTGCTTGAGTCTAGTTTCTAAATCGATAACCCTTGCAGTATCTATATCACTTAATGTCATAATATCCCGTTTAGTGAAATGAATACATGGCTGACATTCTAATGAACGATGCTTAAGTGGAGTTTGAAAGGGTGTTTTTGCAATGAGCTGATCACGCTGTTCTTCAGTCACATTTGCCAATAAATACTGTACTTGACGACTGTCATAACGATCAGATTCTTTGACTCTATCTGGTAAATCTGCTTGAACTTTACTCATGCTACGACGATTTGCCAATAAAATAATCGCATCTAACGTCTCATCGTGTTCTTCTAACCAATTTAATATTGTAATACCTTTTAAAAACCCAGCACACCAGTGAAATTGTTGTGACGGAAATTGTCTACGCGTTTCAACCAATTTACTAAAGCCATGCTCTGCTTTAAGCTTATGATGACTAAACCCTAAAGAAGTTATCCAAGCACTTGCTTTTTCAACGCGCGCTTGCCAACTTTGTGCCTGCCAAGCTGTATCAACTGACAATACTACAACGTCCTTAAACTTTAACTCATAGATTTTTTGAATTAAGGCTATGCTATCATCACCAAAGTTCGCAATAATGCAATACATCATTAAAGACCGCTTTGTTGTTTAAGCTTATTCAACAATGCTTTTGCTTGCAGTCTTGCTTTTTGTGCACCCAACTTAAGATGCTCATCAATAATTTTTTTATTTGCAAGTAGATATTCATATTTTTCGCGCATAGGAGTAAGCACTTCATCCATTTTCTCAAATAACAGCTGTTTAGCTTCACCCCAACTAATGCCTTCATGATAACGTTTTGCTAAAACGACAATTTCAGCTTCAGTTGCAAAATGGCGATATAGTGAGAATATCGTACAATTTTCTGTTGATTTCGGTTCTTCTGGTAATTGAGAATTGGTAATGACCTTCATCACTAATTTTCTAAGCTGTTTAGTTGTTGCAAAAAGCGGAATCGTATTATTATAACTTTTAGACATCTTGCGTCCATCTAAGCCTGGAATCGTTTGCGTTGATTCATCAAACATTGCCTCAGGTGCTTTAAGTAAATTACATTTATAGATATGATTAAAACGATTAGCAATATCACGCGCAATTTCAATATGCTGAATCTGATCTTTGCCAACTGGAACCAAATCAGCATTAAACATGATAATATCAGCAGCCATCAACATTGGATAATTAAAAAGCCCCATTGTAATCCCTGCATCATTATCTTTTTCACCATCTGCAATATTTCTATCTACCGCTGCTTTGTAAGCATGCGCACGATTTAACAGACCTTTTGCCGTCACTGAAGTCAAAATCCAATTAAGCTCCATAATCTCAGGAATATCAGACTGGCGATAAAACATAACTTTCTCTGGATCAAGCCCTAATGCAAGCCATGTTGCGGCAATTTGATAAATATATTGCTCACGCAATTTTTTATCCCAAAGTTTAATAAGAGAATGGTAGTCTGCAATAAAGAAGTAGGCATTAAAGTCTGGGTTTTTTGCCATTTCAAGTGCTGGTTTAATTGCACCAATATAGTTGCCCATGTGTGGCGTTCCAGAGGGTGTAATTCCAGTAAGCACAATTTTTCTATCTGCTTGTTTTATATTTTGCTGCATGATGAATTAGTTATAATTTTAAGAGAGCTATAAGTTTAACAGAAAGCATATATAAGCGTAAATCTTAAATACTTATCTACTTGATCAATAGCTTTTGACTATACTAACAGCGAATTCACAATAAAGGAGTATCAAACATGCCAGGAATTCTAATTACATTTATCTTACTGCTTATCAGCGTGATAAGCTCGTGGTTTTATCGTAAACTCAGCATAATTTTATTTTGTCTGACGCTAATTTTCATGGGGTTTGTATTCTTACATCACGCTACCGACAACCTTGGACTATATTTTTAAGGAGAAAACCATGCAACGTTCACAAATCAATAATGTTGTTAAATGCTTTAACGCCATTGAAATACTAGGAGTTACATTTATTATTGCTATTGCATTTGCGTTTCAATTTATTTTTAGAGAACTGCCTTGCCCACTTTGTTTATTGCAACGCCTTGGACTATTAGGAATTGCCTTTGGCTTTCTTTTAAATGTCCGTTATCATGTACGCCCTGCTCATTATAGCCTGTCTTTATTATCGGCTGTCCTGACTTCTTTTGTCGCATTGCGCCAAATTGCATTACACATCACTGATCCTGATGGCTATGGTTCTGCTATCTTAGGAATTCATATGTATACATGGGTATTCATATTTTGTATTGTTGCTATTATTTACATCGGACTTATTATGACCATCACCCAGCAATATGAAATTGAACAGGATAAAAAAGAAATTGCTGAAGCTAGAGGCAAAAAAATTCGCATTTTTAGCCACATTGCTTTCATTATCTTTGTATTGATCATTGCTGCCAACATCATTTCAACATTAACTGAATGCGGTTTGTCCGAGTGTCCAGATAATCCTGTATCCTATATTTTGCTCTCAAAAGTATAACTTGACTTGTAGCCAAGTAATGGGTCTTTCAATTTCTGATGCTCTTCACCTGCTTATGCTTAGGGTAGCCGATGAACACCGTTTGCTTTTGTTGATGATTTCCTTTGTTTTTAATGAATACCCAAAACAAAGCATTTGTTTCATCTTCACTCAACGTACTTCTCACCTGAATGTAGATAGTCTTTTCACTCTGAGGTACAGGATCAAGAAATATTGTATCGGACATTTTTGAGTTTACTTCAAGATTGCGATGTTTAATTGCCGTACCAATCGCAGCACAGCCTGAAAGCGCTAACAATGATGCTGCCATTGATGCAGTTATTGATAATTTTATGATTTTTCCTTTTTCTTTCATGTTTTTTCCTTATTGGTTGGTTGAGAAATGTATACAAAAACTTGCTAGTATCTCAATTGAGATATATAATAAGACGACACTGCTAAATTGAGATGTTTCTATGGCTAATACTTCGATGCTCCACGTTCGAGTTGATAATGAACTTAAAGCGGATGCAGCAAAAAAACTCGCTAATCTTGGTTTAACCGTTTCTGATGCGGTGCGTATTTTACTCACACGCATTACGAAAGAAGGAGGCATGCCAGCAGGGCTAACAATGGAACCGAAGGAGTATGACGCTTGGTTTCGTACTAAAGTTAAAGAGGCATTAACTGATCCAAATCATGTAATTTCTCATCAAGAAATTATGGATGAGGCTCAAACTTTGATTGATAAAAAACGCCGCCATGTCTGAGGTAAAATGGTCAACCCATGCACGTACCGATCTCTTGGCAATAGTGGACTATATTTCAGACGATAATCCAGATGCTGCACAACGTTTGAAAGACGACATTGAGTTAAAGGTAATAAGATTGCTGGATTTTCTGAAAATGAGACGATCTGGACGAGTAAAGGGAACCAGAGAGCTGGTTACATGGGCAAACTATATTATTGTTTATCAAGAGAATGACAATACTGTAAGAATACTTCGTATATTACACGCAGCACAGCAATGGTCTGAAATTAAGATTTGATTGTGTTTTAAACGCTTTTATGTTAGGTTGCTCAAAGAGCAAAAGTTAATAAAAACAAGGACAATGCTATGAACGATAATCAAAAAGAAAGACTTTTAAAAATCGCTGAAACTCACCCTGAATTGGCTAAGGAAATGTTAGATTTCATGAAAGAAGAAAAACGTTCATCTCAAGAACCCATTGCCGTTAAAATGGTGAAATCAGAAGACGATAAAATAGAAATTACCCCTGAGCAGAAGAAGTATGCAACGTATTTACTTCACACTTATATTATAGGGTTTATCGCTATTGCTGTTTTTTTTGTAACTTCCATTTTCGAAAGGGGAGTTGGAAGGGGACCAGGACCAGCATTTATATGTACATTTATTAGTGTAGCCCTTTTGATAGGCACTTCATGGTATTTTAGTTTAAAGGCTGGTTTGCCAACAGCTAAAGCATTAATGGCTAAACACTTTAAATTATAGACGATATAACCGCTTAGTTTTTGTCTTTACCAAATAAATTGCCCCACGCCTCTTTCCCCAGATCACCCTGCTCTACTGCGGCTTTTTTATGTAATTTATTAATATCGAAAGTTTTATCACTTTTTGGGAACATTGACGCGCCTTCATCAACTTTTTTCTGCATATCACTTGCTAAAATATTCTGATTGCTTATTAATTCACTACTTTGTTGCTGAACTTGCTGATGAATACCATCTATTACCGATATATCTGGTCGGTCAAGATCAAATGGATTCTTAGACTGATCAATCACAGACGCTTGATCAGCAGTTAAACCAAGTCTGCGCATTTCTACCAAGGTTGCCTGATTTAATTGCTCATAGGTGCTAATCGTCGATTGCATTCTTTCACCTCGCCTTTGATGAATATCATATTCAAAGTTACTTTGGTTTATGCTGTGTTCTTTATTAACTTGATGTTTATTAGCTTCATGTTCTGCATTAACCACAGTTTTACCGTGATCAAAGTTTTGACCACTGTTATTAATTTGCGTTTGAGCGCGTGAATCAATGCTTTGTGCATTTTCCTTGTACCAATCCAAGTAAACATCACTATTGGCTTGTACAAAGTCAGCTTGTGCTTGCTTAAACAGTGGATCATTCTGCTTACTTATATCACCCAACCAAGATGTTGCCTGATCTTTATAATTATTGTGAATATAGCTATTGAAATCAGGCATTTTATTTTGACTAAAACCAAAGTCATTATTTTTAGCATAGTTTGCCGCTTCACCTGCTTGTGTTGCTAACTCAAAGTTGCGTTGCGCGGATTCACTATAAGCCTTTGCTTTGTTAAAGTTAGCTTGTAGGGATTGACCATTGTCTAAGCCAATCACTTTATCAAGCGTGGCAAAATCAGTTTTGCTTCCACTCATGACAACGTCTTGTGCTTCACGATAAGCTTTTGCTTGATCTAAAGTTAAACCGACAGAATTATTAATGGTATCTGAACCACTCGAGTTCCATCCTGCCCTTAAGTAACCATTTAAAGAAGCAAACTTAAAAAGCTCTCCAGTACCTAATTTAGCCTCCCCACCCAGTTCGTTACTCCAACCTTCCATAGCACTATTAATCTGATCCTGACTAAACCGATTATGAGTATCCGTCATTGTCGACAGCGCCTTAGCTAACTGTACACTTGATACACTACTATTAGTTGAACCAATATGATCTTTTAAGGCTTTTGATACATTTTGCTGGCTAATATCCGAAATACCGGCTTGATAGGATTCATTAAATGCTTTGGCATCAGATTGACCGAGCTTCTCATACATTGCTTGTGTTTGCGACAACCCAGTAGACACCGTTTGCCCACTTCTAAAATCAAAAGGCTGTTGATCAACAACACCAGCATTATTGTAAGTTATGCCGTTAGCAGTTTGCATTCTTGATCCTCCTGCCATTAACGATTCACGCTCACCGCCATAAGTCGTTGTCGGTTGTAGCATCGTTTGATGACCTGTTACATTATTCATTTGATGTTGCGCAACCGTCGTATTAGCTAAATCAAAACTGCCCTCACTTAATCCTCTTGCACCTTTTTCAGCATCAGTAGACAACTGTGAAGTCATACTTGTCGCAACACCCATCATCGTAGCGCCTGCACCCATAATCAGCATCCTTGATAAATATGGCACAAACATCAGCATCCAGCCAGTCAATGCCGTATATCGCCATGCCAATGCACTTGCGCCATCAATGGTCGATAAGGTTAATCCACCTAAGCCACCTTCTTGCACCCCTAAATGTACAGCCATGATTGTTGTCATAATGAAATTAATGAAAACAAAAAACAAAGGCCATGTGCCTAACCAAATGAAGCTACCAATATATTTACCAATGAGTTTGAAGAAAAACCCTGGAAAGAAGCACATATACACCACAGGGATAAAAGCACAACAAACAATCAACATTAAAATAGTATGCAACATAGGCACATACTCTTGTGCCATAACACCAACTGAAATCCACGAAGCTGTACGAGACATTTCACTTTGTGTTTTTGCATAATTTAATGATGCCGCAGCAGGATTACGACTTATCTTGACATTATCCCAACCATCACGCATGGCATTGATTGCCAAGTTCTGCATCATGATATTTTGTGAGCTTGCCGACATGTTAAAAAAGTGACTATAGACATCTTGAACACTCTGCTGCATCTTAATAACGGTATCTGTCATTGCGTTTGCATTAAACTTATGTATATTAACAAAACTTAGCAGAGATTCTTTTTTAAATTGACTTTCTAGCCAATCAAACGCAGTACCACAACGCGGGTAATCTTCTGCTCCTGTTTCACCTAAATTTGCATTTGGAATGTGAACACGTGCAAAACCACCATTACTACGCCTAGAGCTTTCTTGTTGTTTTAAAAAAGCCAATATATCTGACTGTTGACTTAAATCTTCTAAAGTGTATTTTTTTCTCAACTTAATATCAGGCCACGTAGCAACCTATCCACCAGAAAATCATGCAGTAAAAACTGTCTGTCTATGCCGCTCCTCATGGGCAAGCTCAGGCAAGTAGTGTGGCATAGTCCAAAGATCAAGGCAAAGAGTGCGAGCGTGGATGTTAATGATATATAGAAACTATTGCCCCAAACACAAAGCTAAATAATAGACTACACCATAAACCATTGCGTTGAGACTTAGATCAAAAGTTGGCTCATGTACCATAGAAGTATAGCCTTGAGACTCATTACGTACGCCTAAAAATACGTAGCAAGCGGGGATCTTATGGGCAAAATAAGAGAAATCTTCAGATGCCATCCAAGGAATATTGGAAACAAGAACGTTGCCTTTTCCAAGTGCCGATTGTGCAGCTTGAAATGATTTTTGTGCGCAGGTGCCATTATTACGCGTTTCAGGGTAACCATTATGATAGCGTATTTCCACTTTACCAGCGTAAGTTACGGCAATCCCATTAGCAATTTCATAGAGTCGCTTTCTTACAATTTCGCGAGCATCTTGGCTTAGATAACGAATGCAGCCTTTAAGTTCTGCTTTATCTGTAATGACATTATAAACACTACCAGCGTTTAGAGCAGTGACTGATACAACCGCCGGATCAAAGCTGGATAAGTTACGCGAGACAATGCTTTGCACTTGGTTGACAAATTGTGTTGCCATGATGATAGGATCATTAGTGGTAAAAGGTGTACTAGCATGTCCACCTTTACCTAAAAAGTGGATATCAAACAGATCAACCCCCGATAGCGCAACAGGTTGGCAGATTTGGATCTTCCCTTCATCAATTGTAGGCAATACATGAATGCCATATATTTCAGATACCCCATCAAGAGCGCCATCTTGAATCATGATCGAGGCTCCACCTGGGAGCACTTCCTCAGAAGGTTGAAATAGAAAGCGTATGTTTACTTTAAGCTGATTTTTTATTCTTACTAGAGTATGTGCTGTAGTTAAAACGATTGCACAATGTGCGTCATGTCCACACATATGGGCTTTGCCATCAATGGTGGATCTATACTTACAGCTGTTTTGCTCATGAATGGGTAAAGCATCCATATCTGCGCGTAAGGCGATCATTTTATAGTTTGGATTGATGATTAAATCAGCAATTAATCCTGTTTTACCGATATTGCGTTTCACGCTTAAGCCTAATTTTTCAAGCTTAGAAGCAATAAAGGTAGCTGTATTATACACGTCAAAACCAAGCTCAGGATACATATGAATATGTTCGCGTACCTGTTGCAGATAGTTAGTATCGATTTGATCTATAATAGAGTCTGCTAACATGAAGTTATCCTTATTTCGTAAATTGGTTTAATGTTCTTGCAGTAACGGTTGACGAGACCAAGCAACTAACTAAAATCAACAGAATTGTACTGTTTAAAATGGCATTATCTAGAATTTCGGTTTTATATCCCACTAAAATGATGGCTAACGTTGCAGCTGCATGCGCACTACTTAAACCAAAGATAAGTTTGCCATCAATGGTGCTCAAGCGTAAGCACCATTGAGTAAGTTTGGCTGCTAACCATTTTGATACCAATGCAACAGTAATCAAAGTAATTGCTATGGTAGCAACATTATGGATGTCTGTGAGAACGTGCAAGTTAACAATCATACCAACGCTGATCAGGAAAACAGGGATAAAAAGTGTATTACCAATAAAATGAATCTCAGTTTTTAATTTCTGCTTTTTGGTTACAAAACGATTTAAGGCGAGTCCTGCAAAAAATGCACCAATAATGGCATCAACGCCAATGATTTCGGCAAAAACGGCAAGGACAAAAACGGTTAATAGTACAAAAGTGTAGTGGAGACTTGTTTTGCGTGCAAAAGCATAGAAAAACCTTTTAGCGATATAAGGAATGATGATAAAGGCAATAAAACTAAAAACAATAAAACTAAAGATAAGGGTAATAAACATCGCAATATCATTTTTATCATGGTGTATGCCTGTGATAATTGCTAAAATAAGTAATACTAAGGTATCTGTTATAATTGTTCCACCAACGGCAATAGCCACTGCTGGGCGCGTAGCATAGCCTTTGATACTCACCATTGGATAAGCAACAAGCGTATGCGTTGAGAACATGATCGAAATTAGAATGCTAGCACTTATGCTGTAATCAAAGCCATAATGGAATACTATAAAACCAATACAAAACGGGATAAGGAAAGTAAGTGTCCCAAACAACAAACTTTTGTTTTTGTGTAACTTAAATTCCTTCATCTCTAATTCTAGACCAGCCATAAACATAATGTACAAAAGCCCAGTTGTTGCAAAAATAGTTACAGCCAAATTTTGATCAAGAATATTGAGTGCATGGGGACCTGCTATGACACCAGCAACAATTAGACCAACAATGCTCGGAATACGAAGGTAATGGCAGATGATTTTAGTTGCAATAATCAGGAGTAATACAAAAGTAAATATACTAACAGGGGTGTTTAAAGGTAACTCAGCAATATGTTTTATATTCTCTAATATGTGCATTTATTTCCCTTAGAAGAAACTTGACTTATATAAGTTTTTCGCTTATGTCGTTTTTACCATTTAGCCTTGTTCTTTTTTCTGAGGATTGTTCTATGTGAAGAATATATTACACATAGGTTTTATACTTACCACTTAATTTTACATAAAAGTATAAAGTTATCCCAATACATCAACTCCTTGAGGAGGTGTGAACTCAAAGACACTTTGAGGAATAAGTTGAGTTGATATATTTAAGAGTTCAATGTTGGTAGATTGCCCAGTTTCTGTTTCAATAACCATATGTGTAGGAATATTGCCTTTAAAAGTCATATTGATGTATTTTATTAAGGATTGATCTTTGACTTTTGGCGTTAAGCGATAGGTTTTATCGTTAAGTCGTTCAATAGTAAAAAGCTGATTAAGTGTTTTGCTATCACCTGTTAAAAGTAGAAGATAAGGTGCTTGAGAGATGCTTTTAGGAACTTCGTTAATAGTGATTTGTTCAAGTTCTTCGTCGTAATTCCAAAGTTGTTTACCGTTGGACAATAGCATTTGTTTTTGTGGGCTTAGCACCTGCCATTTAAAGAAGCTAGGTTTACTGACCCAAAGTTCACCTTGGCTTTGTTGTTTAAGCTTTTGTTGTGGGTTAAGTAGAGTTTGATTGAAGCTTGCGTGCATGTTCTTAAGCTTGGCAAGTTTATCAAAAAGGCTTTGTTCAGAATAATTTATCTCAGATGGCTGCGAGACGGTATTATTGTTAGCAAAGCATAAATCAATAGCAAAAATGCTAAATATGATAAAGAGCGTGTCTTTGAGAATATTTTCAAATTTTTGCCTCATTGTTATGACCTTTTGATTAAAACTTCACGCATGCCATTAGACTGCATTTCACTCACAATACCCGCAACTTCCATTTCTTCAATCAGTCGTGCGGAGCGGTTATAACCGATACGTAAGCGTCGTTGGATGTTTGAGATCGACGCGCGTTGTGTCTCAAGCACAATCTTAACGGCCTCATCGTAGAGTGGATCATTACTATCACCTTCAACTTCACCACCTTCAACCTCTTCGTCACTTGCGGTTATATCATCAATATATTCAGGTTCACCCATTTCTTTCCAAGCAGCTACTACGCGATGTACTTCGTCATCATCAACAAAAGCACCATGAACACGTGTTGGCACTCCAGACCCAGGTGGAAGATAAAGCATATCACCATGACCTAATAATTGCTCAGCACCTTGTTGATCTAAGATCGTGCGAGAGTCAATTTTTGAAGAGACCTGAAAGGCAATTCGCGTAGGGATGTTTGCTTTGATTAAGCCTGTGACTACGTCGACGGATGGACGTTGAGTTGCAAGGATCAAGTGAATTCCTGCGGCACGTGCTTTTTGTGCTAAGCGCGCAATAAGCTCTTCAACCTTTTTACCAACAACCATCATCATATCGGCAAACTCATCAGCAATCACGACAATGTAAGGTAGTTTCTCAAGTATTGGTGCATCTTCTTTTGGATCTGGGCGAAGTTTTAACCATAGTGGATCTTTTATTGATTCGCCTGATTTTTCAGCTTCTTGAATTTTCTCATTTAATCCTGCGATATTTCTAACTCCTGCTGCTGCCATGAGTTCATAACGGCGATCCATTTCTTTCACACACCAACGAAGTGCATTAGCTGCTTCGTTCATATCAGTTACCACAGGAGTTAATAAATGTGGAATGCCTTCGTAAATAGAAAGCTCAAGCATCTTAGGATCGATCATAATAAAGCGCAGATCATCGGGTGCAGATTTATATAACATGCTAATAATCATCGCATTAACACCCACTGATTTACCTGATCCAGTGGTACCAGCGACAAGCAAATGTGGCATTTTAGCAAGGTTAACGGTTTCGGGAATCCCAGCAATATCCACTCCAAGCCCCATCGTAAGGGGTGAGCTAGAGTCGATGAATTTTTTATGTGATAACACTTCTTTTAAGCGCACGATTTCACGTTTTTGGTTTGGTAATTCAATACCAACATAAGGTTTGCCTGGAATAACTTCAACCACACGCACACGTGCCGCCGAAAGTGAGCGTGCCAAGTCCTGAGCAAGTCCGCTTAACTTACTCACCTTAACACCAGGAGCAAGTTCAATTTCAAAGCGCGTAATTACAGGACCTGGATAGCTAGCAATAACCTTGACTTGAATACCAAAGTCGGCAAGTTTTTCTTCAACAAGGGTTGCCATTTTTTGTAAAAATTCTTTTGATATCTGCTCCTTTTGGTTTTTGGGATCATCCAAAAGGTCTAAAGAAGGGAGACCTGTGATTTTATCAGTTTTATGTTTTATTTTTTTAGATTTGGAGGGTTTAGTAATAGATGGGGTGGTAATAGGTAGCTCTTCTTCCTCATAAAAATTATCGTCCAAATTTGAAACAAGGGTGAATTGATTATCATGTAGTGTGTATGGTAACGCTATCTTAGGGTCATCTTGGATCAGATTAGGGTCGTTGAATGCTAAAATGTTGATATTATCATCGATATCAAGTTTTTGCTGTTTGTCAGCTTCCTTTTGCTCTTTTTGCAGTTGTTTTTGTTCCTGCTTTTGAGCTCTTAAGACTTCTTTTTCTATTTTTCTTTGAGCACGTTCTTTTGCTTTTTGTGCTTTTTCTTCGGGTGTAGAGGTGAAAAAATTTTTAATCTGTAATGCTAAAAAGCGAATAAGTGCCGCAATAGACCTTAGCCAAAAACCACCCGAGAATAAAGTTAAGCCAAGTGCAAATGCAGCAATTAATGCAAATACACCACCTGTGGTGCTAAGATATAAAACCGTATATTTTGCAACTTCTTGACCTAGAATACCTCCTGAGCCTTCAGGCATATAAACGGTAAAAACAGATAATGTAATTTCGGCGATACCACTACCAGAACCAATTAGTAAAATGATGCCAACAAAGCGAGCAAGCATCAAAAGTGTACTACTTTCAGAAAAATTTTTGCGTTCCAAAAATAGCTGCCATACACCATATACCAGAATAAATGGGATCAGAAAGCCAAATACACCACAAATAGCTAAAATAACATTGGCGGTGTAGGCACCAACAATACCAGCATAGTTGTAAATATGAAGTTGTGATTGAACGATTGTCCAGCCTGGATCGCTACTGTTGTATGAAAAGAGTGATAATAGTAAAAACAAGGCAATAGCCCCCATTAGTATCAACCATGCAATACGTAAACGATCGACTAATAATTGATTAATTTCTTTTTTAGGCTTTGCCTGGTTAGCAGCTTGTTTAGTTGCCTTTTTATCTATTTTTGGAGTATTAGCTTTTTTACTACGCTTAAGCACCACTATTTTTCCTCGTATGTAAAACGTATCAAACCTATGATAACAGGGAAAAGCAAGCGATCAACTCGTTTTGCCAGATTGTTTTGTTCTAAAAGGGTCAAGGTTTAATCTACTTTTTTACTCTAAAGCCGTTGACATTTCTTGTTTATCTGTAAAAACGCCAATAAGATAAATTGGTAAGCCAGGACGTTTGGACTTGTGACTATATTGCTTTGCTTCTACCAAGCGCTTGAGCATCGTTGCCATGCTTTTCATAAAAAGTAATTCAGAGCTTTCATGCGTACGCTTACCAAAATAATAGGCAACAATTTGACTTATCTTATGGCAGATAGCTAACCAAAGCTATCGTTGGTTCTTTTTGTTTCCAAAATATGACCATTACTCATCAAGCTCAAGCATAAGTGGCATCACAACAACTGAGCTTATATTCATTAATAAGTTCCAGTTACATTTCAACAATCTACAGGCTTTTTTTATCGTATTAATCACGGTTTTTGTGCTAACTTTTAAAACACGTACTGTATCTCGTATACCACTACCATTGCTACACATATCAATAATTCTTTCTTTTATCTTGGGCAGCCGACCTAGTGCTTTATATTTCAAGTTGAAAGTATTTGCCACAATCTAGGCAACGGTACCTTTGCGCACCACTTGGACTAGATTTCAATTGGTTTTTACCTGCTTTAACTGTTTTTATTGAGTTGCAATTCCTGCAACATACATCAATTTTCGCCATTTTTGATTGAATATCTTACATATTTTTATGACAAAATAAAACACTATCCATAATAATGAGCCTCTGTAAAGCAGCGAATATTATTTAGCTTGAGAAGTCTAACATGAATATACCATATTTTTTAATTTTGGCTTTGAGCGTAGCACTGCTAATACCTAACACTTCAGCGGTATTAGTAAGATGAAAGCCAGTATAAGCAAGAGTTGCTTCAATTAAGCCACGTTCGACTTCTTCTGTAACAATACTTAATGTAAAGCGTGGTTGATCAGTTGGGTCTTTTCTTGCATTTTCGTAACGTGCTTCAGCTGTAGCGTAGATGAATTTTTCTATGTGACTCATGATAAATATCCTTATTTTCCCTTTTGGTATTTTTAGCATAGTTATTTATTGCATTTTTCTATATGGAGAAAAACGTTTTTTTAATGTAAAAAATACTGAAATAATGTAATCAAATCGCCATGATGATTTTTTAATCAATAAAATGACAAAAATGTAAAAGCTTGGTAATCCAAGCTCAGGAAGCTATAAAATACTTACTAATGTGTTTATTATGATCTGTTTAATATGATTAATTAGATTGTAATGGTACGAAAGAATGGAAGAAGATATAAAAAAAGTATTTAAATTAGTAGCAACTTATCCACCTGCTGGTGATCAACCTAAAGCGATTGCCTCATTAACAAAAGGGTTACAAAATGGTTTGAGGCACCAAACGTTGTTAGGGGTAACCGGTTCAGGTAAAACCTATACCATTGCGAATGTTATTCAAAATGTACAGCGACCTACTTTGATTTTGGCACACAATAAAACATTAGCTGCTCAGCTTTATGCTGAAATGAGACAGTTTTTTCCCCATAATGCTGTGGAGTACTTTGTGTCATATTATGACTATTATCAGCCAGAAGCCTATGTTGCAACATCAGATACCTATATTGAAAAAGACTCATCAATCAATGAACATGTTGAGCAAATGCGCTTGTCGGCAACTAAGTCAATCTTGGAGCGTCAAGATGTGATTATTGTCGCAACAGTTTCAGCTATATATGGATTAGGTGATCCTGAGCAATATATGCAAATGTTATTGCATTTAAAATTGGGGGTGGAAATTGATCAACGTAGTATTTTAAGGCGTTTGAGCGATATGCAGTATCAGCGTAGTGATATGGATTTTACGCGTGGAACTTATCGTGTGCGAGGCGATGTGATCGATATTTTCCCAGCGGATTCAGATAAAGAAGCCGTGCGTGTTGAATTATTTGATGATGAAATTGAGAGCTTAACGATTATTGATCCGCTAACAGGCAAGAAAATTCATTCAGTCTATCGAACAACGATTTTTCCAGGTACACACTATGTCAGTTCAAAAGACAGACAAAAGAGTATGGTTGAAGAAATAAAAGAAGAGCTAAGAGAGCGTATTGCCTATTTTCAAAAGGAAAATCGTTTGATTGAAGCACAAAGAATTGAACAACGTACACTTTATGACATAGAAATGATCAATGAATTGGGTTATTGCACGGGGATTGAAAATTACTCGCGTTTACTCTCAGGGCGTGCGTCAGGTGAACCCCCACCGACGCTGTTGGATTATTTACCTGAAAATGCTTTTATTGTAATCGATGAGTCACATGTGACAATTCCACAATTTGGTGGCATGTATAAAGGTGATCGCTCACGTAAGGAAAATTTGGTAAATTATGGTTTTCGATTACCATCAGCCTTAGATAATCGACCGTTAAAATTTCATGAATTTGAAGCTTTAGTGCGACAGGCGATATATGTCTCAGCAACACCTGCGGATTATGAACAAAAGCATCAGCAAAATATTGTTGAGCAAGTGGTGCGCCCAACGGGTTTATTGGATCCTACGGTTGAAGTACGACCTGTTGCGATTCAAGTAGAAGATGCGTTATCAGAAATCAATAAGGCAGTTGTTCAAGGCGAGCGTATACTGATTACGACCTTGACTAAGCGCATGGCAGAGGATCTAACCGATTATTTAGCCGAGCATGGCATAAATGTGCGCTATTTACATGCGGATGTAGATACGGTTGAGAGAGTTGAAATTATTCGCGATCTACGAATAGGAGTTTTCGATGTTTTAGTTGGAATTAATTTATTGCGTGAAGGTTTAGATATGCCTGAAGTTAGTACAGTACTCATCTTTGATGCTGATAAAGAAGGATTTTTGCGTTCAGAACGCTCATTGATTCAAACCATAGGACGCACGGCAAGAAACGTATCTGGCAAAGCCATTCTCTATGCTGATGTGATTACATGCTCAATGCAGCGTGCAATGGAAGAAACGCAGCGACGGCGTAATAAGCAGCAAGCATACAATCAACAGCACAATATAATACCAACGACTATTCGTAAAGGTGTTAGTGATATGCTGGGGTTCTCTCCTGAAATAAACAAGAAAACAGCTGAAAGTAGTATGCGTAAGAAAGTCAAAGATCTCCTATTAGATGAGGTGCTAGGAGTTAAAGAAGCCTTGAGTCTTGTTAAAAAACTTGAGCGTGTGATGAAAGAGCATGCCCGTAATTTAGAATTTGAGCAAGCAGGTGAAGTGCGTGACCAAATTAAGTCAATTAAAGATAAATACTTGTTTTAATCATTAAGTTGAATGCTTCTTACAATAAATTCATATTATTTCAGTTCTGTATTGGCTGTTAAAGAATCAGAAAAATAATGCTTTAAGGTCATTTTTAAGCTATTATCTATCCATAATTAAGAAAAAGTGTATGTGATTGTGGTTAATCTCTCACAAGATTGTGATACAATCGCCTGTGTCATCAAAACAGCTTGATTTAGGGCAAATATGAAATTGAAGGTTTGGCTTTTTCTAGTCATAGGGTTTTATGCAAATATGGTTTTTGCGGTTGAAAGACTGATTACAGAGGTGTGTGTTCCAAGCACATTATCCTTTGTTCCACAAATTGTAGAGGACCATCCATTTATTTCAGTTGCTATTATCGGTATTGTCGTATGGTACTTAATTATACGGATTCGTCAATTCCTTAAAAGCAAGTGAAAGTCTTTTTTAGTATATGCTTTAGTGCCTTATCCCTTAAATGGGCAATATATTATGATAATTGAAATTAAGGAAGATTTCTTTGTGCTTCGCCGATATATAGCTGGCGTGGACGACCAATTTTCATTTTTGGATCATTGTACATCTCAAGGTATTGAGCTATCCAGCCAGATGCGCGAGCTAAGGCAAAAATAGACGTATACATATAAGTTGGAATGTGTAGTGTTTTTAAGATAATACCAGAGTAGAAATCAACATTAGGGAAAAGCTTCCTATCGATAAAGTACCTATCATTAAGTGCGATTTCCTCTAATTTTTTAGCAATCACCAATAGTGGATTATCGCTATCGCCCAGTTGATTTAAAATACTTTCACAGGCTTTTTTCATAGAAATGGCACGTGGATCAGTATTTTTATATACACGATGACCAAAGCCCATTAATCTAAAAGAATCATCTTTGTTTTTAGCGCGTTCAATAAACTTATCAATATTACTTACATCACCGATTTGTTCAAGCATTTTGACAACAGCTTCGTTTGCACCACCATGTGCAGGTCCCCAAAGGGCGGCAATACCAGCAACAATAGCAGCATATGGATCAGTGCCAGTTGAACCAGCAAGGCGCACGGTTGATGTGGACGCATTTTGTTCGTGATCTGCATGCAGAATAAAAATTGTATCCATCGCACGTGCGGCAATTGAATCAGGTTGGTAATTTTCATTATCTGCAAACATCATGTATAAGAAGTTCTCAGCGTAAGAAAGCGATTTTTTGGGTGCCATAAACGGCAACCCGTTGCGATGACGGTAAGTCATTGCAACGATAGTTGGCATTTGAGCAATCAGTTTTTCAGCCATTTGAGTTTGCTGAGTAAGATCTTTTTTATTCATCGTTTTTTGGTTTTCACCTGCCATTACACTTACCGCTGCCATAAGTGGTGCCATTGGATACACATCTTGTGGAAAAGCTTTGATAGTCTCTTGAATGTGTGTGCATACAGGCATATCATTTAGAATTCGAGTTGAAAATTCAGTAATTTCATTTGTTAAGGCAAGTTTATCATTTAAAAGTGCATAGCATAAATTCATATAATGAGATTTTTCAACCCACTGCTCAATAGGATAACCACGGTGTAATAAAACGCCTTTACCACCATTGATATAGGTGATTTTTGACCAGCATGCTGCTGTGGATAAAAATCCTGGGTCGTAGGTAAATAAGCCTTCTTTAACTAAAGAAGAAACGTCAATAGTTTGTTGTCCTAAAACAGGGGTATAAATAGGTAGCTCTAGCAATAAATTTTTATCTGGAAGGGTTAAGATTGCAGTTTCAGACATGTTGTTCTCCATGATTATCGCACTCTAAAATTTATAAAAAATATCACTCTAAACTAAATAGACCTTAAGTTTTATAAAGTGACTTAAACCCCGTTGAGTGCGGGTAGCTAAAATTAATGTGGCATATTTAAGCCTATATCCCCAGCATTGTCAAACGTAGATAGCCTCGCCTAGAAAAAAGAAGATAAAAGCACGTAAAATACAAACTTAAGGAAACCTGTAAAATGATTTAATTATTGATATATAAAAAATTTTAGTAGTTCTATTTAACGAATAAAACACAGTTAGTGGATAGATGCTAAAGCTATGGTATACTCAACTAACTTTAGTTATAGAACATGAAGTTTTTATGCACACAAATGAAATTGACTCACGCTTAAAGCTTATTTTATCTGCACAAGTAGATACATTGGATGAGCTTGAAAAAATTTGGATGTTTGGTTACGTCCATGGCAAAAAAAACAAGTCAGAAACACTTAACCCTTTTCCAGTAAACACGATTGAACATAACTATTGGGCAGAAGGGTTTGAAGCGGGTGAATTTAATGAGCCACCCTTATTTCCACAATACATCTCCATATTAAGCGAGATTGCCGAAAGTGATGACGCTTTAGAAGTGCAAACACGTAAAAAGTATCACCTGGACAAGGTTGATCGCTTACTTGCCACAGCGGGTGTGAGTGTAGCAACTGCATCTATGGTAGCAGCGGCCTTAATTAACTTTATGGCGTAGTAAGGCATGCATAGAACTAAAATTAAAATTTGTGGTATCCGTAACCTTGAAGATGCCCTTTTTGCGCTTGAATGTGGAGTCGAAGGATTAGGCTTTGTTTTTTATACCAAATCACCTCGCTTTATTACTATTAATGAGGCACATAAAATTATTCAAAAGCTACCACCTTTTGTGACGATTTGTGGACTCTTCGTTAATGCTATGCCAGATGAAATTAAAACTGCAATTGCAGCTGGTATTAGTATGATTCAATTCCATGGTGACGAACAACTTGAATTTTGTAACAGTTTTCAGTTTCCATATATACGCGCTTTACGCATTGAGGACCGCTTAACGCTCAACAAAGCTAAACAATATTATCAAAGCGCGCGTGCCATATTGCTAGATGCTTATGATCGAAATTTCTATGGTGGCTTAGGTAAAACATTTGATTGGTCAATCATTCCTAACGAAATACGAAACAGTATCATTTTAGCAGGTGGATTAACGGTTGAAAATGTAACTCATGCGATTGCTGAAATTCAACCCTATGCGGTTGATGTCAGCGGCGGTGTTGAGTCGCAAAAAGGCATTAAGTCTCATGCCAAAATTAAAGCGTTTTGTGATGCTGTTAAAAGTACATATTAAGGAAATTCATGCGCTATCCTGAAATTCTTGAACATTCAATTGAAAAACGACAAAAGTCTTCAGTTGTGAAGCTTAAGCTGCTGTTTGATGAAAAATTGATTTTTTTTAAAGGTCATTTTACCGATAATCCTATTCTGCCAGGGATTGCCCAAACAGATTTTGTTATTGAGTTTAGCTCTTGTTTTTTAATGCTTGACAAGAAGCAAGTACGTCATATCCCGCAGCTTAAATTCAGCCAAGTGATTTTACCTAATAAGGTGCTCAATTTGCAGATAGAATTATCTGAACATCAGCTGCAATTTGAATATACTGATGATGATCAAAATCGCTATTCAAGTGGAAAAATCCAGTTATGACCAAACCTTGTTTTCTTATTCCAATTTATAATCATGGTGAGACACTTGTGAGTGTTGTTTCTGAGCTTGCAGTTTATGGTATCAATTGCTTAATTGTTGATGATGGTAGTGATCAAAAAACCAAAGCCGTAATTAACCATATATGCCAGCAATACTCATGGGTCAAGTCTATTTCGTTGGCACTTAACTCTGGCAAAGGTGCAGCGATTATGAATGGCTTTCAGTATTTGTATCATCATCACTATACACATGCAATTCAAGTCGATGCCGATCACCAACATGATTTAAACGACTTATCAAAGTTTCTGACACTATTTCAATATCACCCCAATAGCCTTATTTCTGGCAAGTCAATTTATGATAAAAGTGTGCCTAAAGCTCGCTTACACGGTCGCAAAATCACTAACTTTTGGGTGGCGATTGAAACGTGGAGCACAAGACTTGTTGAATCAATGTGTGGCTTTCGCATCTACCCCTTAAATCCTTTACAAAGCGTATTACCAAAAGTATCTGGTAGGCGAATGGAGTTTGATATTGAAATCATGGTAAAAGCTTATTGGCAAGCGATTGATGTGAAATATATTCCAACGCAAATTAACTACCCTAAATCTGGGCAATCTCACTTTCGTCTATGGAAAGATAACGTTCGGATCTCATGGTTGCATACTCGACTTTTTTTTGCGATGTTTTACTATATGCCACGCCTCCATCTAAAAAAATTAATAAATAGACATGACAAATAATCAAGGTCGTAGCCAGCATAAACACTGGTCAAAGTTACCTGAAAAAGGAAGCATAATAGGACTTAAATTCATGCTTATCTGTTTTAAACTGCTTGGTAGACGGGTAACTTATGTATTGATGTTCCCTGCTATAGTTTATTTCTATCTTTTTTCACGTGGTGCGCGTAAAGCTTCTTGGCAATATTTTATACATTTACAACGTTACGCTGCACAAAAAAATATAGTCATAAAACCACAGCCTTTTCGCCATTTTATGAGTTTTGGTAAAAGCTTAATTGACAAGGTTGCAGTATGGAATAAAATCATCACGCGTCATGACTTACACTTTCCAAATCGTGAGCTTTTACTTGATCTGGTTAATAAAAAACAAGGGGCTATTATTTTTAGTGCGCACCTAGGCAATATTGAAGTGATGCGCGCATTGTCTGGTTTGATACCTAAACTTAAAGTTAATGCCTTAATCTTTAATCAGCATGCTCAGAAATTCAATACGTTGTTGACCCAAGTTAACGCTGATTCGCAATTGAGTTTAATTTCAATTGAGCATATCGATCTTGTTTTTGCCATTCAGTTACAACAAAAAATTGACCAAGGTGAGTTTATTATCATAGCCTGTGATCGCATCTCTGTTAATCATCCTAATCACACTATTTGGGTTGAGTTTTTAGGTGAAAAGTGCATTTTGCCACAAGGACCTTTCATACTTTCAGCGATTTTACAAGCACCGGTCTATACGATGCTATGCTTAAAACAAAAAAAGCGTTTTAATGTTGTTTTTGAGTCATTTGCTCAAAGCATTAAGCTTCCTCGTCACAATCGCCAGCTTATATTAAACCAATATGCACAACAATATAGTGATTTTATTGCTTGGCATTGCATACAATATCCAACACAATGGTTCAATTTTTTTGACTTTTGGGGTAGGAATGATCAGTAGCAAAACCATTTCACATTTAACTGAGATACGTGTTCCATTTTATGATATTGATAGCTTACATATTGCTTGGCATGGTCATTATGTAAAGTACTTTGAAGTCGCTCGATGCGAACTTTTGAATGAAATAGGTTATAACTATAATGATATGGCAGCAAGTGGTTATATGTGGCCAATCGTCGATTTACAGATTAAATATATTCGACCTGCTGTATTTGGGCAAACTATTCAAGTTGTAAGTAGTATTATTGAGTATCAGAATCGCCTGAAAATTGCCTATCTTATTGTCGATAAATCAAGCCAACAAAAACTCACCAAGGGACATACTACTCAACTTGCTATTGATCTTAAAACCCAACAACTACAATTTGTTTCACCCTTGTGTTTAATCGAAAAAATAAAGAGTTTTTAACATGCAATTCCGTATACACATCACTTTCCCTACTTTAATTTTTATTTTTTTCTTTAATGGGAGCTTGGCTGCAAGCAAAAACAGTATTTTTTATCATCCTTTATCTGCGAAAAATGAAGTTGCTTTTATGAAAGTGCAAAATGCCCAGGCTAAAATTGATAATGTTTATGGTGATTTTACCCAAACACGTTATATGAAGCTTTTATCAAAGCCACTTATTTCCAGTGGTGTTTTCCATCTTTCCAAAACTGATGGTTTACAATGGTTGCAACAAAAACCCTTTAAATCAATACTGATGATCACAGAAGATAAAATTCAACAATCAATTGAAGGGAAACAGGCAATGGTCATTACTAAAAAAGAACAACCGATTGTATTTTCTTTTACCCATATTTTTTTATCGATTTTTAAAGGCAATACAGAAGCATTAAAACAATATTTTGATATCTACTTTATCGAATGTAATAATAATTGGCACTTGGGCTTAAAACCCATTGACTCACCTTTAAATAAAGCTATTGATAGCATTGAGATTATAGGTGAGAAGTACGTCACGCGTATATTAGTCAATGAAGCACAAGGCAATCACATGTTAATTCAATTTTCGAATATCTCTGACAAGCAAAAGTAAAGTTTATTTTATCGCTCACAAACTATTTTTGCTATACTCCTTACATCAAGGACAGGCGGTATAGGAGTGTGTGTCATCATGCACACAATATATATTTATTTTGGATACAGCTATCGCGCAATAAGTTATGGTATTCGCTGGGTAACGCGCTCTCATTTTTCGCATGTTGAAGTACAAATCGATGGTGAATGCTATAGTAGTAGCGGCTCACTCGGTGTCTATAAACGTTCGTATGAGAAGCTAAGAAAATCACAAGATGTGCTTGAAACATGGGTGACTCAAATTAACGATCAGCAAAAAGCGGCTTTAATTGATTTTCTTATTAGACAGTGGGGTAAAAAATATGACTATATTTCTGCTTTAGGACTTGGGCTTTGGCGACGTAATTGGTTGAATGACCATAATAAATGGTTTTGTTCTGAACTGATTGATGCTGCTTTTAAAAGTGCACAAGCACCATTAACCAACAATGATTTTGCTTCCCATCGTTTAACTCCGAATGACTTAAGGACATCGTTAGCTATTAAACGTGAAAAAGTTGAAAAAACATTCATAACAAGGCTTGGTGGCGCAAGCTTATTTTGTTTGGCTAACTCAAAAGTAACTTTGCCCACTACCACAAAATAATTCGAGATATCCCTGGGCTTGGTATATCTTCTTAAATTTACATAGAAAATTCGATAGTTTATGCCTATACTGAAGCATAAATGGACCATTGATAATACCTATGAGTCAGCACGGAATTAGTAGTTTTCTATTGAGTCAAAATCTTATTGCAAGTGAGGTGCTTGATGAAGTAATCAAGGCTGCCGATAAAGCAGATGAGCGCCTGATTAGTCATTTGGTCAGCAATAAGTTACTAGATAGTAAATTGTTTGCGATTGAAGCTGCTAAGTTTTTCAATCTTACTTTATTTGATTTAAATGCTTATGACTTGGAATTCTTCCCGCGCAAGTATCTAAATGAACGATTAATCACCGAATGTCATTGCTTGCCGCTGTATAAGCATAAAAAAATGCTATTATTGGCCACTAGTGATCCATTAAATTTAAATGCAATAAGAGAATATCGTTTCTTTAGCAATTTGGATATCGAGCAAGTCATCGTTGAAGAAGGCATGTTGAGTAAATTAATTAAAGAGGTCACAGAAAATACAACTGATGATGCGCTTAAAACTCTTGAAGGTATGGAGCTTGAAGAAATTGACCTTGATATTGTCGAAGGGGATGAGTTTAAAGAAGACGATGATTTTGGCGATAATGATGAACCCGTTATCAAGTACGTTAATAAAATTATTGTTGATGCTATCAATAAAGGTGCATCAGATATTCACTTTGAACCTTACGCTACGAATTTTCGCATTCGCTACCGTATCGATGGGATGTTACAGGAAATTGCTTTTCCACCACTTAAAATCTCTGCCCGTACGGCCTCTAGAATCAAGATTATGGCTCAGCTGAATATTGCTGAGAGACGCATTCCACAAGATGGGCGCTTTAAACTCAAAATTTCAAAAACACATGTGATTGATTTTAGAGTCAGTGTTTGTCCAACTGCTTTTGGTGAAAAAATTGTACTTAGGATTCTTGATCAAGCCAAGACATATTTGAGTATAGATAAACTTGGTCTTGAGTCTCATCAACAAAAGATCTATTTATCTGCGCTTAACCAATCTCAGGGTATGATTCTCGTTACAGGACCAACTGGAAGTGGTAAAACGATAACGCTTTATACAGGCTTACATATCATCAACACGGTAGAAAAAAATATCTCAACTGCAGAAGATCCAGTCGAGATTAACGTCAATGGTATCAATCAAGTGCAAATCAATAACAAACAAGGTTTGACTTTTGCACGTGCCTTGAAAGCATTTTTACGTCAAGATCCTGATATTATCATGATCGGTGAGATTCGAGACTTCGAAACGGCTGATATAGCAATTAAAGCTGCACAAACAGGTCATTTAGTGCTATCAACCATTCATACTAATAGTGCTCCTGAAACCCTTAATCGCTTATTAGATATGGGAATCCCGCATTATAATATTATTTCTTCAGTCTCACTCATCATTGCTCAACGCTTGGCTAGAAAACTTTGTCCCCATTGCAAAAGACCAGCCCCTGATGTTACACGTCAGTTACTGCTTGATATGGGTATTCGCCCACAACATCTTGAAAAAGACTTTACTGCTTATCGCAGTAATCCTAATGGTTGTACACGTTGCTTTAAAGGTTATAGAGGACGTATTGCTATTTACGAAGTGATGCCACTGAGTTTGGCCATGAGTCGCTCGATTGTTGAAGGGCGAAGCACACTAACACTAGCTGAGCAAGCACAACGTGAAGGTATCGATAACTTACAGCAATCTGCTTTAATAAAAGTTGTTCACGGTATTACTTCGATAGAAGAAGCGCATCGTGTGACCTCAACCTAGGTTAAAAATAAAATGCAATAAAGGGTTATAATTATGAAGGCAGGTGTTAAATTAAAGAAAAAAACTTTTCTATGGACAGGTTATGATAAGCGTAATATCAAAACTAACGGTATTATTGAAGCCATTAATATTGATCTTGCCAAGGCTCAAGTTGAACGCAATGGATTTAAGGTTTTAAAAATCAAAAAACAACCACTCGAACTTTTTCCACAACGGATTAAAAGTGAAGAGGTCACCCTTTTTTCACGTCAGCTTGCTACAATGTCGCAAGCTGGTGTTCCTATTATTCGTGCGCTTGACACTATTATGGAATCAAGCAATAACAAAAGCTTTAAAAAACTGTTAATTCAGATTAAACAAAGTGTTGAAAGTGGTAATTACTTTAGTGATACATTACGCAATCACCCTAAGTATTTCGATAAATTATTCTGTAGCTTATGTGCAGTGGGAGAGGAATCTGGGACTTTAGACGTTATGTTAGATCGTGTTGCTAGCCACAGGGAATCGTTGCACACTATCAAAAAAAAGGTGAAAAAAGCCTTAACATATCCAGCGATGGTGATTGGCGTTGCTATTTTAGTGACTTGGATTTTACTGAATTATGCAGTGCCTGCTTTTGCCAATATTTTTATATCATCGGGAACACCCTTGCCAAAGATCACCAAGATCACCATTGATTTATCCGAATTTAGCCAGAAATATTGGTGGGTGCTTGTTTCGTTTATTATTGTATTCATAGTTGGATTTAAATTTTCCAAGAAACGTTATCCAAAAATCAATGTTTGGCAAGACTATTTGCTATTGAAGTTGCCTGTTATCGGTAAGGTGATCCAAAAGTCTTCATTGGCAAGGTTTGCACGTACATTAGAGACGACTTCCGCAGCAGGAATGCCTTTGCTTGATGCTTTAACTACTGTTGCCAACGCTACAGGGAATACCAAATATGAAAAAGCGACGTTATTTATTCGTGATGAAGTTTCAAAAGGGCGTTCGATGCTATATGCTGCTTCTGAAACGGGGGCTTTCCCAGGGATGATGTTACAGATGATTTCTGTTGGTGAAGAATCTGGTCAAATAGAAGAGATGCTGGCAAATATTGCTAAAATTTACGAAGAGGATGTTGATGTGTTGGTTACCAATTTAAGCAGTGCACTTGAACCTGTTATCATGATTGTACTTGGCTGTATTGTAGGTTTCTTAGTTGTTAGCATGTATATTCCAATGTTCAAGCTTGGTGAAGCACTGTAATTAATCTAAATATGTAAGAGTGCTATTGAACAGGGAAATCAAAATAGATCTTTGGATAAGGTTCCTCTTTTAACGTGAAATGCCACCATTCTGTTTCTAGTGGTTTAAATCCTGCCTCTATCATAAGCGTACGAAGTAATAGTCTATTTGCTTTAATTTGAGGAGACAAATTTTGATAGCTAGGATGAGACATTGGACTGAAACAATCAAAACCTGTTCCAAAATCTAAACTATTATCAGGTGAACGTAAATGTTGAGCTGAGGTACAAGGAGCTTGTTTTTTCTTAGGATCGTATATGGGGATTTTTGAATCTAACGGAATTATAGTCAAATCCACTGTACTTCCTCTACTATGACCAGAGTGATAATCGATATATCCCTCTTTGAATAAATTAGATTTATCTACTGTTGGATAATATTCGGTTCTCATTTGTGTTTCATTAAGGTTTTCTGCCCAATCAGCAAAATCATTAACAGCAGTTTGAGGTCGATAGCAATCATATACTTTTAATGAAAGCCCCATTGGAAGGAGTTGATCTTGAACTTTTTTAAGTGCTAAAGTGGCTTTTTTTGTTAAAAGACACACGGGAGTCTCATAACCTTTTATTCTTCTTCCAACAAAATTATTATCAGTATAATATCTTACTGATACTTGAATAGTTGGTATAACACTCTTAATATTGATAAAGTCACTAGGCTTTTCTTTGATGATTGTAGTCTGATTTGCAGAAGTTTGATGATAGAAAAAACCACCTCCCAATGCTACTAACAAAAATATTATTTTCCTTGTTTGGTTCATTTTATATAACCCATTACTAAACATATTCCATAACGTCTATTTACATAATTTTAATGTTTTTCGCTATAGCTATTAAGTTTTTTTTGGTTGCGTTTTTTTTATTTTTGTAAATGATTATATTGTTTAAATTGATCTATCTGAATAATTATGCCTAGACACAATCACATTTCGTACGTATAAGACAGATTGTTGTTTTGTATATCACAACCAAAAATTCCAAAAATAATTCAGTATTAACTTTTTTGCACGCCTGCTGTAATTTTACTTTCTAGTCTATTTTTAATCTTTAAAATGCTAGACATAAATTACCCATTTATTCTGAAGTAAAGTATTTTCCAATTAATTCAGGAGGTTTCACCATGAAACAAAAGCTACGCTATGTTGCCGATACTATTTTCTTTCTTTCCTGCATTGCCTTTATTGCAACGCTAACGATCGTTTTTTATTTCAATAACTTCAGCATTATTGTCAAAGGACATGCCATTTATTGGGTATATCTTGCACCACTTATCATGGTGTTATATACCTTCTTACGCAACTTGCTATTTACCAATAAACCAAAATCGACAAATTCTGAAAATACCCTTGAACCAAACCATAAAACCAGCTAACGTAAGCATACTTATTGCCTTTTTGACAAATCAATTATGAGAGTCTCACAAACCCTACTTGCAACCGAGAAAGAAATACCTAAAGATGCTGAATTGATTAGCCATCAATACATGTTAAGAGCAGGTTTAATTCGTAGACTTGCTTCGGGGATTTACCAATGGTTACCCACCGGCGTGAAAGTACTACAAAAAGTACAAACCATTATTCGTGAAGAAATGAACAAAGCAGGCGCTAGTGAGATTTTAATGCCGAGTATCTTACCTGCGGAGCTTTTACAAGAAACGCATCGTTGGCAAAAATTTGGTCCTGAGCTTTTGAAAATGCAAGATCGTCATAATCGTGATTTCTGCTATGGCCCTACACACGAAGAGCCTATTGTTGATATTGCCCGCAAAGAAATCAAAAGCTATAAGCAACTCCCTCTTAATCTCTACCAAATACAAACTAAGTTTCGTGATGAAATTCGTCCACGCTTTGGGGTTATGCGTGCACGTGAGTTTATTATGAAAGATGCCTATTCTTTTCACAACAGCTATAAATGCCTAGAGGAAACTTATCAAAAAATGCACACTGCTTACTGCAATATCTTGAAGCGTATTAACCTTGAGTTTCGTGTCGTTAATGCCGATGCAGGTGCCATTGGAGGAAGTAAGACTCATGAGTTTCAGGTACTAGCTAGAGTGGGTGAAGATATTGTCTGCTATAGTGATCAAAGCGATTATGCGGCAAATATTGAAATGGCAGAATATTTAAAGCCAGATTTAACAAAGCGAGCAAAGTCAGCAGAAGAGTTAACAAAAAAAGCGACACCAAATTTAAAAACAATCACTCAACTATGCGAAGCTTTTTCTATTTCAGCAGCACAAGTAGTTAAAACAATCGTGATAAAGGATAGCCGTAACAAATTCTTTGCTTTAGTGCTCTGTGGCGATCATGATCTCAATGAAATTAAAGTAAGCAAACTTCCGCAAATCACGGCACCTTTTAATTTTGCAACTGATGCTGATATCCAGCATGTATATGGTGCAACTACAGGTTCACTTGGTCCTGTTAACTCGCCTATTACTGTTATCGTTGATTATAGCGCGGCTATGTTAAGCGATTTTGTTTGTGGTGCAAATGAAGATGGTTTTCACTTATTTGGCGCAAATTGGCAACGCGACGTCAACGATTATGTGGTAGAAGATATTCGTAACGTTGTGATAGGAGATCTCTCTCCTGATGGGAATGGTAGGTTACAGCAAACAAATGGCATTGAAGTGGGTCATATTTTTCAATTAGGCGAGCATTATTCCAAAGTAATGAATGCAAGCATTTTAGATGAAAATGGCAAAAAGCAAGATTTGATTATGGGATGTTACGGCTTTGGTATTTCACGCGTAATTGCTGCTGCTATCGAACAATCACATGATGAAAATGGAATTATCTGGCCACGAGAGATTGCCCCATACGATATTGTTATCATTCCTATGAATATGCACAAATCAGGACGCGTATTTGAAGAGGCAAACAAATTGTATAATGATCTAAGAGCAGCAGGTTTTGAGGTTTTGTTTGATGATCGCAAAGAACGCGCGGGGATTATGTTTGCTGATGCGGATTTAATTGGTATTCCGCATCAGCTTATTATCGGTGAGCGTGGCCTTGAAAACAACGTAATTGAATACAAATGCCGCAAAACGCAAATAAAAGAAGAAATTTCATGTGCAATTGAAAGTATTCTACAAAAAGTTTGTATTAAGCAAAGTAGTATTTTTCAAAAGGCTCCTTGTTACTGAGTACTGTTAGTTACTTTCTTTCTTTAGTTTTGATATGCCTATAGGTTTGTGGTTATCATCAATTCTCACAAAAACAATATTAGCAGTAACCGCTAATTCATTTATACTTGTTCGACTACTTACAAAAACATAAACATCGAAAGTTACAGAAGTGTTACCAACTTTTGATAATTTTGCATAAATATCAACTTGGTTATGAACGTGGATAGGTTTAATAAAGGTAACCTTTTCTACAGCCTTCGTAACAACACGCCCACTACTGTAATGAATTGCCGCAAGGCTTGCGCCTATGTCTATTTGACTGAGTATCCAACCACCAAAAATAGTGCCACCATGATTACAATCAGATGGCATTGGTACAGTTCTAATAACTAAATTCCCATAATTTTCCAACACTTTGAATGCAGTTGTATGATCATTCATGCTTTATATCCTTCGTTACCTTATTTTGGGTTAACCTTTCTAATTTTTTTCTGGTTCTTAAAATCAAGAGGTGGTTTTGTACAGAAACAACCCTGATACCAAAACATGAGTCAACCATCTCAAAACCAATATGCTGTTCAATACTAGTATGGTAGCTACTTTATGCAAAGCAAACAACAACAAGCATGGCTAAAAAATATTAAGTATTTGACTATAGTTTTATTACATAATGTGCAATACGTTGTCCAAATAATTCAGCCGTACGCTTATCTCCAATTGGAGGGGTTACTTCTGGTGAGTCATTTTCAGATTGTGTCATGAGTCCCAAAGATCCTCCCATGCGATTTAGTGCCTCGATATGACCTGTACTAAACTCATTTTGTCCTGAAGTATTGTCAATACCTAGCGATAACCAAAGCATGCCATGTTGGCAAGCAAAGGTGCAAAGCTGCATCAAAACGTTAAATTTATCACCACTTAAAGCACCAGAATTGGTGAATCCTGCGGCAAGTTTATCTTTCCACGCCTTCTTAAGCCATACTTTAGAAGCATCATCCATAAATTTCTTAAATTGATAAGGCACAGAACCCATATAAGTTGGCGCACCAAAAACAATCGCTTCATAGTCATTTAATGCATCCACATCTTGTAACTCATCCACATTTATTAAGCTTGCATATACTTTTGTACTTTGTTCAATGCCAATTTTAATATGCTCTGCTATCTTTTTGGTATGACCATAACCACTAAAATAAACAATTGCCACATTCTTCATCAAACAAATGAGACTCATTCTTAACAAAATTAAGCTCATTGTAACATGAGTTAATTTAAAACTAAGCATACAAACACAATAAAAAGTGTTTCCAGCGTTTAGCTATAAATGTTTGTACTATGACGTGCATCCCAGCATTTGTACATTATCACATGCAATTGTAACACGCTGTGTCTTGCAGGAAATTATTAACAAAATAATGACTGTTGTTAGATCCAGCATAAGGTCCATACACAAAGATCTATTGTCGAAGATCTCGTATTATCCCTTAATAACGTGTAATCCACCCATATATTTACGCAGTACTTCTGGTACAACCACTGAGCCATCTTTTTGTTGATAGTTCTCAAGCACAGCAACTAATGTGCGTCCAACGGCAAGTCCTGAACCATTTAAAGTATGCAAAAGCTCTGGCTTAGTCATATCTTTTAATTTAAATCTTGCCTGCATTCGTCGAGCCTGAAAATCTCCACACCAACTACATGAAGAAATTTCACGATAGATATTTTGTGACGGAATCCACACTTCTAAGTCATAGGTTTTGCGTGCACAAAAGCTCATATCTCCTGTACATAGCGCAAGCACGCGATAAGGGAGTTCTAATTTTTGTAATACCGTTTCTGCATGTGAAGTTAACTCTTCAAGAGCATGTAAGCCTTGTTCTGGAGCGACAATTTGTACTAACTCAACTTTTTCAAACTGATGTTGGCGAATAAGTCCACGTGTGTCACGCCCATATGAGCCAGCTTCACTTCTAAAGCAGGGCGTATGTCCAACAAACTTAAGTGGTAAGCATTCACCATCGATAATTTCATCGCGCACCATATTGGTAATTGGCACTTCTGCTGTTGGAATCAAGCTAAATGGGAATTGCCCTTGAGTATGAAACAAATCTTCTGAGAATTTAGGAAGCTGACCTGTGCCAAATAAAGACTCTTTATTAACAAGATAAGGAACGTAAACCTCCGTATAACCATGTTCACTAATATGCAAATCAATCATAAACTGTGTCAAAGCTCGTTGTAAGTGAGCAATTTCCTTACGCATAACCACAAAACGGCTACCAGTTAACTTTGATGCCATCTGAAAGTCCATACCACCTATTCGCTCACCAAGGTCGACATGGTCTTTAATCTCAAAATCAAACCCTCTTGGTTCCCCCCATTTTCTGATTTCAATGTTTTGTGTTTCATTATTACCGATTGGAGTGTCATCTGCTGGTAAATTTGGCATTTCCGCGATGATTGCTGTGATTTTATGTTGCAGTATTTTTAATGCTTCTTCTGACGTTTTTAGCTCATCACCTAAATTTGCTACTTCTTCTAGTAACTCACTTGCATCTTGTTTTTGTGCTTTAAGCATACCGATTTTTTTTGAGGCTACATTGCGCTGTGCTTGTAAGTCTTGAGTTCTTTGCTGAATGGTTTTTCGCTCTTCCTCTAGTGCATTAAATGCTGAGATATCGAGTATATAACCTCTTGTTGCCAACTTTTGAGCCGTTTGTACAATATTGCTTCTTAATAGTTTTGGATCAATCATTTCTCTACCCTTTACTCAATTTGCAAACTTAAAAATTGCTCTGCCAGTCATCTCTTTTGGTTGAGAAATCCCCATTACCGCTAAAATCGTAGGTGCAATATCCGATAATTTCCCTTCTTTAATTGTAACTTCCGCATGGTGTCTACCTTGATAAATAAAAGGAACAGGATTAGTAGTATGCGCAGTATGTATTTTGCCCGTTTCAGGATCAACCATTTGATCAGCATTACCATGATCAGCTGTGATAAACAAGTTACCATTTATTTCTTTAACTGCTTGTGATACCTGCCCTAAGCAAATATCTAAAGCTTCAATAGCTTTTACTGTGGCATCGTAATTGCCAGTGTGTCCAACCATATCTGAATTGGCGTAGTTACAAATAATCACATCATACTTTTGGGATTTGATAGCACTAACTAACTTATCAGTAACTTCATAAGCACTCATTTCAGGCTTAAGGTCATAGGTTGCCACTTTTGGGGATGGTACTAAAATACGATCTTCTCCTTTAAAGGGTCGTTCTTGACCTCCATTAAAGAAAAAGGTCACATGTGCATATTTTTCTGTCTCAGCAATGCGCAATTGGGTAAGTCCCTTTTGCTCTAGCACATCTCCTAGTATATGTGTTAACTTTTCAGACTCAAAGGCAACTGACGCCTTAATATCGTCGGCATATTTTGTTAAGCTCACAAAATGAGTTTTTGGAAAGCGTTTACGCACAAACCCTACAAAATACTCATCTGTAAAAGCATAACTCATTTGCCTTGCACGATCTGCTCTGAAATTCATAAAAATAACTGTATCACCATCTTCAATCGTTACTTTATGCTTATTTTTTTGAATGGCTGTGGGCTGTACAAATTCATCACTTTCATTACGATAGTATGCCATCTCTAATGCTGCCTGCGCACTATTTGCGTAAAATTCTGCCTGACCATTAATTATTGCATTGTAAGCTTTCTCCACTCTATCCCAACGGTTATCACGATCCATAGCGAAGTAACGTCCACTGATTGTGGCAATATAACCCACACCTAAATCTGATAACAATTTGTCCATCTTTTTAATCGATAACTCAGCTGAGCGTGGTGGCATGTCCCTACCATCTAAAAAAGCATGAACATATACTTTTTTAGCACCTTTTTGTTCAGCAAGTTTCACCATTGCTTGAATATGACTTTCGTGTGAGTGAACGCCACCTGGTGATAACAATCCCATAATATGAACAGCTTTATTTGCCATAACAGCTGAACTTACTGTGTAATTCAATACCTTATTGTGATAAAAAGATTTATCTTCAATTGCTTTATCAATCCGCGTTAACTCTTGATATACCACTCTTCCTGAACCGATATTGATGTGTCCTACTTCAGAATTACCCATTTGCCCTTGAGGTAAGCCAACCATTAATCCGGATGCATTAATTAAGGTGTGTGTTGAATGCTGCCAAATATTATTCCAGTTTGGTTTGTTTGCATTATTAATTGCGTTATGTTTGTTTTCTTCACGATATCCCCAACCATCCAAGATAACAAGCACCGTTGTGTTTTTTGCCATTACTATCTCCACAAAAATCAATGCTAACATTGTATACTCATCACAAACCATTTTACAGACTTTCTGCTATCTGAAATCTCAGGAATTTTGCACACTTTTGGTGCATACACTTATTGACTTCTGCTAAAGCAATCCCTAGGATGTGTTGTCCTAATAATTTAATTTTAAAAGCGCTGATAAATTTTTTAAGGAGATAGTATGAAAAAAATTATTGCTTTAACAACTGCAATGTTTCTAGCTGGTTCGATGACAACTTATGCTGCTGATCAAGTCGCAAACTCTGCAACAAAAAACAAGCCAGTTGCTGAAAAGAAAGCTGAACTCGCTAAAGTCGATATGGATGATGTTAGTTATATCATCGGTTATGAAATGGGTAAAGGCTTTAAATCTCAAGACATTAAGTTGAATATCAAAGATCTTAACTTAGGATTAAAAGCTGGTTTATCTGGAAAAGAGTCGAAAATTAGTGAAGACAAATCTAAAGAAACCATGCAAGCTTTCCAAATGGAAATGATTGAAAAAGCACAAGCTAAAATGAAAGCTGAAAGTGAAGCAAACTTAAAAACATCTGATACGTTTATGGCTGACATTGCTAAAATGGCAACCGTCAAGAAAGCTGCTGATGGTATTTATTATCAAATTATTACTAAAGGTAAAGGTGAAATTCCTTCTAAAACTGATGTAGTGACTGTTAATTATACTGGTACTACTCCTGCTACTGACTACGCTAAAGATACTAAAGATGCTGCTGCTAAGCTTGTCAAAGGCGAGCTTCTAGGTAAAGTGTTTGACAGTTCTGAGAAGGCAGGTAAGTCTGTTACTTTCCCCTTAAATCAAGTTATTCCATGCTGGACAGATGCACTTAGTCAAATTCCAGTTGGTTCTACAGTTATCTTATACTGTGCGCCAGCACAAGCTTATGGTGAAATGGCACCACCACAAATCGGACCGAACCAAGTATTAAGTTTTAAAGTTGAACTAATTAAAACTGAAAAAGCAGATACTGATAAAAAAGTAGAAGACAGTTACGACTCCAAGGAAAACACAAGTAAATAGTTGAATATTCACTTATTTATAGCTCGCATTGCGGGCTTTTTTGTTTTATTTGGGGACAGAAATATGAAAGTAATATCATTTAATGCTAATGGTATCCGTTCTGCTATCAGAAAAGGCTTTTTAAACTGGTTCAATTACCAAGGTGCTGATTTCTTATGTATCCAAGAAACTAAAGCTCAATTCCACCAACTAGCAAATGAGTCAATTTATTTTCCTAAAGGTTACCATTATGCTTTTACGGATGCGATCAAAAAAGGTTACAGTGGTGTAGCTATCTATGCCAAACGTAAACCTAATAAGGTCATTCAGCAACTTGGTATTGATTGGGCTGATGATGAAGGGCGTTATATCCAATTTGACTATGACAATTTAAGTATTGCTTCAATTTATATACCTTCTGGGTCTAGTGGTGATGAGCGCCAAGCTTATAAGATGGATTTTTTGAACAAATACCAAGATATACTTATCACACAGATTAATCAAAAAAAGCCTTTTATTATCTGTGGTGACATTAATATCGTTCATAAAGAAATTGACATTAAAAACTGGAAGCAAAACCAACAAACATCAGGTGTACTACCTGAAGAACGTGCTTGGCTTGATCATGTTTTTAACAACATTGGTTGGGTAGATGCATTTAGGGTTATTAACCAAAAACCTGATCAATATACCTGGTGGTCAAATCGCGGTCAAGCACGTGCTAAAAATGTGGGTTGGCGCATCGATTATCAATTTATTTCACCTTGTTTGAAAGAAAAGGTTATAAGTGAATACATCTACACGGATGAATGGTTTTCAGATCACGCACCTCTTGCGATTTGTTATCGTTAAGTTTTAAAGTTGCCCCATTAGCTTGAGATGGTTTTGAGTTGAGACGTATCCAATTTCTTAACTGCATAATAACGCGATCGTTAATATTAAAAATTCTAAGAGACTTTCTTTTTCGTTAGCCCAAATGGTAATCCAACGTTCTTTGTAAAGCTTCTTCCATTGATACTTTTGGTGACCAATCAAGGTATTTTCTTGCATTTTTAATTGAAGGTACACGGCGCTCGACATCCTGATAACCATTCCCATAATAATTACCTGCGGTTGTGGCAGTGATTTTTACTGATGCTGCAAGTGCCTTATATTCAGGATAACGCTTCATTGCTTCTATAGTCATTTCTGCCAATACTTTAATCGAATACTCATTATCTGGATTGCCAATGTTAAAAATACGTCTATGTGCTTCATTATTACGTTTTTTTACAATCTTAATCAAAGCATCGATCCCATCATCGATATAGGTAAAACAACGACGTTGATTCCCTCCATCGACAAGTTGTAAATCTTTACCATCAATAATATTCGAAACGAATTGTGCCAATACACGAGCACTACCTTTTTGGGATGACTTGATTTCATCCTGCTTGGGTCCAATCCAATTAAATGGTCTAAATAGGGTATAATTTAAGTTTTCTTGCATACCATAGGCATAAATTACACGATCTAAAAGCTGCTTAACACAAGAATAAATCCAACGTTGTTTATTGATTGGACCAGTTACTAACGAGCTTGTCTCTTCATCAAAAGGAATATCTTTACTCATACCATAAACCTCAGAGGTAGATGGAAAAACAAGATGCTTTTTATGCTTAACACAAAGCTTAACGATATCGATATTTGATTCATAATCTAGTTTATAAACAAATAATGGATCAGACACATACAATGCAGGATTTGCAACAGCAACTAATGGAAAAATTACATCACACTTTTTGATATGCTCTTCCACCCATGGCATATTCTCTAACACATTGTCTTTAACAAAATGTAGACGTGAATGACCAAGAAATGCCTTAACTTTATGATCGGATAAATCCATACCATAAATTTCCCAATCCGTTTCTTTCAAGATTTTTTCTACCATACTACTGCCAATAAAACCATTGACACCTAAAACTAATAACTTTGTCGACATTTATTCTACCTTGCTTTATTTAACAGTATTTTTGCTTGTTTATTCGTGCTCATTTTTTAAAGAAATTGATTTTTCTTCAGCTGGATCAGATTTTGGCATTAAGTATTCCTTAATAATGAAGCGAGGGCGTTTACGTACTTCCTCATAAATTCGCCCGATATATTCGCCAATGATACCAAGTCCCATCAAGAGTATACCAATTAAAAAGTACATGATCGCAAAAAGCGTAAACACTCCATCCGCATCAGGTCCTACAATCAAACGCTTTATAATCAAGTAAACAAAAAGCAAGATACTTAAAAGTGAAACAAGGAGTCCTGATATTGTGAAAAATTCAAGTGGTGCTTTTGAAAAGTTAGCAAAAAAGTCGAAATTATAGCGAATAAGTTTATATAGATTGTAGTTTGATTTGCCTTCTGTGCGAGCAGCATGACGTACCCCTACATCAGTTGGGTTAGATGAAAAACTATGTGCCAATGCTGGCAAGAAAGTAGAATTTTCGCCTGTGGCAACCACACGATCAATTACTTCACGCGTATAGGCTCTTAACATACAACCTTCATCCACCATATCGATACCGGTTAGTTTTAAGCGTAATAAGTTATGCAATTTAGATACAAATAGACGCCATTTTTTATCTTGGCGATCCATACGATAACCGCCAACTACATCATGTCCTTGATCAATCTTTTCAAGCAATAAAGGAATGTCTTCAGGATAGTTTTGTAAATCAGCATCCATCGTAACAATTACTTCTCCATCGACATGTTCAAAGCCCGCCATAATTGCCATATGCTGACCAAAGTTACGATTAAAGTTAATCACTTTTACCTGAGATGGTCGTTCACTATGTATTTTACGGAGTAGCTCTATTGATTTATCTTTACTGCCATCATTGGTAAAAATCACCTCATAGCTTTTACCAATGCTATCCAATGCTGAAAATAAGCGCGAAAACAACGTTGGTAGCACTTCCTCCTCGTTATATATTGGAATAACTACACTTAAATAGGGTTTTATCATCGCGCTTCTCCTTCGACTTTAATTAAATATTGTATATAAAGCTTCTAAAACATCATCTTGTTCACGCTCTGTCATGTCAGGAAACAAAGGTAAACTAACTACATTTTCACCAATGGCTTCTGCATTTGGAAAATCACCTTTCTTGAACCCATATTTATTAGCGTAATAGGGATATAAATGTACAGCTTCATAATGAACACTACAGCCAATATTCATCTGTTTTAATTTGCTCATGAACTCATCACGTGAGATTTTGGCAACATCTGAATTTAAAGTTGGTGCAAATAAGTGCCACGCATGTTTATGCACATATTGAGGTTGCTTAGGCAAAATAAGTGGATCAAAACCAGCAAGCTTTCGGTAATAACGCTTGACTAGCTTAGTACGTTTTTCAATAAATACATCTAAAAATGGTAATTGATGAAGACCAAGGGCGGCTTGTAAATCCATCATATTGTATTTATAGCCAGGATAGACAATTTGATAATGGGCACTACCTTCTTTGCCAAAACGATTCCAGGCTTCACGATCCATTCCATGAAAGCGCGTTAACGAAATATGTTTAGCAACATCATTATCTCTTGTTACCACACAGCCACCTTCACCAGTGGTCATATTTTTATTTGGATGAAAACTAAAGACCTGTATATCACCGAAACTACCAATTTTTCGCCCTTTATATTCAGCTCCAATTGAATGTGCTGCATCCTCTATAACGGTTAAATTATACTTTTGAGCTAATGAATAAATCGGATCTAAATCAACAGGGAGTCCTGCAAAATGCACTGGCATGATTACGCGAGTTTTATCCGTAATTGCCGCCTCAATGTTATTGATGTCAATATTGTAAGTTCCTCTATCAACATCAACAAGTTTGACTGTTGCACCAACGATTTCGATCACATTTAAAGTCGCTGCAAAGGTCATCGGTGTGGTAATAACTTCATCACCCGGTTTGAGCTCTAATGCCATTAAAGCTAACTGTAACCCCGCTGTGGCAGAGCTTAGACATAGCGCATACTGTACCTTATGATATTCCCGCAGCATGGCTTCAAATTTTTTAAGCTTAGGACCTGTGGTCAACCAGCCTGAGCGTAAGCTATCAACCACCTCTGAAATTGCTTCTTCTGACAAGCTTGGCTTGGCAAACGGTAAAAAGGTTTCTCTCATTTTTTATCTCGTTTTTTTTTACAAACACTTGGCCACTTTCTATCTATGGTTTTGCAACCAAATAAACACCCAAAATAATTACAAAAATACCCGCTATGCGTGTTGCAGTTAATGGCTCCCCTAATAAAAAGTATCCTGCTATGGCCGTGATAATATAACCAATTGAAACCATTGGATAAGCTAGTCCAACCGGCACGCGAGATAAAACCATAAGCCACACGATTACACTTATGACATAACACGCTAATCCTAAAATGACAAAATAGTTTGTTGCTACTTTCCAACCAATTGGCCAAACGTTAGCAAGTGTAAAACTAAATGTACCAATACGCTCCATGCCAAATTTCAAAAATAGCTGTGCGCACGCATTTAAAAACACGCCAAACAACAGCAAGCACCAAATAATGATTGTCATGTCCTACCTAATCATGAACTTTTAGAGTATCTAAGTCTAGCATTGTAATGTCTTTCACTTTTAAAGACAAATGGCGTCACAAAGTTTCTTTGGTTTTGGCTTGTTCTTTTACAATTATAACACTCCTTGTATTACTAACTCGGGCAACCTCCACTGCCTTTGCATTTGTGGTCAAGTGTTTGTTTGATTTCTATTAACAATTCGGAGGATAAGTGAGGTTTTTTCTGTTTTAGTGGCTGATTTTCTTAAGACAAAATTACCTTTAAGGTTTTAAGTACTTGAATAAATCATATTCTTACACGTTTCTATTTTCTTAACTTCAGTTCAGCATAAATGTTTACAATACGATCAACTAATTGGTCTTTTTAACCCGCATAATTATTTGTAATCCATGTTCAAATAATGCTTCTGACGGTGCTTTTTGATATAGCCTTTATCCCCCCAATAAATTTACCAATTAAATCTTGCGTTAAATCCTCGACAGGCCCCTTATCACTTGTTATTGCTTCAGTCAGTTTAAATGCCATTATTTCCCCTTTGCCGTTAATCACCAACTTAAACCCACAAAGCCAGCCCGTAGTAGACTTCGATTTCTTAGCCAATCCATCAAAAACTTTATGCTGCTTCTCACGTTTAATATGACAAACTTTAATCAAAGTAGAATCAATAAAATAGATACCTGTTTTTTTCACCTTTTAGCAGTTGAATGATAAAACACAGGAGGACTAATACTACTTTTTGCAACTCAACAAATCGGTTGTAGTTGACTGTATTTGGAAAGGCATCTTTCATATGTGTCATGCATAATCCATGTAAAAGTGTTTCAAATTCCGATAATGGCTTTGATGAAACAATCTCATTATCGTCATCACTTTGCTATATGACATTATCGATCTATGGTGGCGTTTATATTACTTTGTTTCTATTTAAATGTTATTGCTCAGTAGGTATAAATTTTTTACAAAAATCATCGACAAAGCAAAAGGTAAATTCTAACATTATTTCCGAGGTTGTTTGTTTATCACATCTCTAGAGATACCGTCTAGAGTAAACATTTATGCCGAACTGACGTTAAACAGGCCTATGCTTTATGCAACACGTAATACAGATGCTACTTTAATGCTCCTGTGATTTTGGTAGCTGGGATTGACCATATTATCTTTGCAGGAATATTCAAAACACATATGAAGGTATTATTACTGATGAGATGAGTCCTCGCATTCGAAATGCTAGGGTGTATAAGTTAGACCTTATAGAATCTGATTATTTATCAGTATGACCAGCAGGTAAGTTTCTGGTTGATAATGATTGATGTCGCTATGGTTGTAGTGGTTTTGCTTATTATACTCATCTATTTGAAAGTTGTAAACTTTTAGTGCAGGTTATCTCAATTTCCCGTTAGTGCCAACAGAAGTAATAAAAGGCTATCAAACGTTAATTTTTCCTTTAGAAAATTTAGAGAATCACATATACCTCAAAAATACAGGAAAAGTAAGCATAGCGTCCGCATATGACGACCTGTAAAATAAGGCTTGATATAGTAGCGATGTAACTCTGCTTATGCTATACCTTCACGGATAAGGTCGTGCATATGTATCACTCCAGCAATATGTTGATCATCATCAACGGCAGCGAGCGTTGTAATTTTTAACTGGTTCATCAGTTCAAGTGCTTCAGTTGCCATTGCGTGTTGATGGATCGTTTTGGGATTTTTGCTCATGACCTCGGAGATGGGAATATCTTTTTGATATAAAGAATGTTGAAAAACACGCCGTAAATCGCCATCGGTAAAGATGCCTTGCAGCTTTTTGCCATCTTGAGAAATTAAACACATACCCAAACCTTTGCTGCTTATTTCTAAGATAGCATCTTCAAGTCCACTTGAAGGGTCAACAATTGGAAGGTTTTTTCCTACTTTCATCAGATCTGAAACTTTGAGGAATAAACGTTTTCCTAATGAACCGCTAGGGTGAGAAATAGCAAAGTCTTCAGCAGTAAAGTTTTTGGCATTTAATAAAGCAATTGCAAGCGCGTCTCCAAGTACGAGTGCTGCGGTTGTGCTTGAGGTTGGTGCAAGGTTGTGTGGACATGCTTCCTTGGTAACCCCTAGGTTTAATGAAATATCAGCAGCTTGTGCAAGTGGTGAATGAGTTTTGCTTGAAATTGAAATAAGAGGAATATGTAAACGCTTAATCATAGGAATTAGTGCAGTTAATTCAGGAGTGGAGCCTGAGTTAGAGATACCAATGACGATGTCTTCTTTGGTAATCATGCCGAAATCGCCGTGACCTGCTTCAGCTGGGTGAACAAAAAAGGAAGGGGTCCCTGTACTGGCTAGGGTGGCTGCAATTTTAGAGGCAATGTGACCAGATTTGCCCATACCAATGATGATTACACGCCCCTTGCATTTAAGTATTGTTTCACAGGCCTTAATAAAGTTATCATCAATATATTGTTTTAGGTGACATAGACTTTCTATTTCCAAAGAAATCGTTTGCAGTGCGTCAATAACAAAAGGGTGGTTTAGAGTCATAACGTTATAAGTTAGTATGGAAAATCAAATGCCTGTATTGTATGGAAGTTTTTAAACAAAGTAAAAATGAAAACAGCTGTATGACGATTTTTCAAACACGATTAAACAAAATTAAAAAAAAGTTAAAAAAAGCGCTTGCGGGGAACTGATGTGTGTGTATAATGGCGACTCGTTGTCACTGAGAGTGTTTGGTGAGAGGGCTCTGGATAAGGG
>NZ_JAMBMW010000032.1:0-10587 GCF_024208055.1 Candidatus Nebulibacter yamunensis | reverse complement strand
AAACGTTTTAAAATTATTGCCGACAAATATCGGAATAGACGAAAAAGGTTTGGACTTCGATTTAATTTAATAACGGGAATTTACAACTTTGAATTGACTAATTGAGGTTTGGAAAGAACTCTATTCAACAATTGAGAAAAACAGCGTATCAAAATTTTCCAGACCGATTATTAGATATATTTGCTAATCAAAAATCGATTGATCGCGCAAGTCCATATTTTGTTTTTGATCATCTTCCCACAGATGAAATTATCGCTGCACCATTTGGGGTATGCGAAGACTAGGCAAAGAAAATCATATAGTATTTAATCATGCATGCTGTGCGTAAAATGGTTAATTGTTTGTTAGGGTTACCTAAACAGATATACCTACTATTAACATTGATTTTTTTCAATGCAATGATCCAATTAGTCACTATTGTGGGAACGCTTTACTTTCATGATTATGGCTACAGCACAGACAGCATTGGTATCATGATTTCGTGCTTTGGCATAGGCTCGGTTATTGGAGGGTACTTGGGAGGCATATGTTCGGACATATTTTCAGCTAAATCTATCATTATCATCTCCTTACTTGGTAATGTAATATCGCTTATATTACTCCCATTTCAGTCTCATATACTTGGTTTTTGCTTTATTCTGTTTGCCATTGGTTTTTTTAATAGTGGTTTTCGTCCTTCATCTATCATAGCACTTTTAGAATATAAACATGTTATCAAGGAAATGTCCTTGCTTTCGTACAGGAGAGTAGCTTTAAATATTGGTTACTCATTGGGGGCATCAGTTTTTGGTTTTTTATATGATATTAAAAACATGTTGCCATTTATTGTGATGAGCGCCATTTTAACACTAAACCTTATAATTGCTTGCTTTTTATCATCGGGCTTTCCTCTGTGTAAAGCACCAAAAGCATCAAATGGTTCTGTTCAGACTCAAAAACATAGCGGATTGTTTGCTTTCATATTTTTAAATCTACTATTGCTCGTGATGATGATAATTTTTAATCAAAATCAAACAACCTATCCAATTTTTTTAAGCAGTCATGGGCTATTTTCTGCTGCGGATGTTTCACTGATATTTGCGTTTAGCGGGATAATAATTGTCGTATGCCAAATTCCAGTAGGTCATTTTTTTGACAAAAAAACGTTATCTACAACCTGCTTTGTAGGTGCTTTGTTATTATCTTTTGGAATTGGCTTGACGCTTTTGATTAGCAATATATACATCGCGTTACTGCTGTGTGTATTATGGACATTTGGTGAAATGATATTATTTCCTGCGCTGTTGCCTTACATGTTAAGGTCCAGCCCATACAAGAAAGGAAATACCATTGGCATTTATCAGTTAAGCTTTTCTGCAGCAGGGTTTGTTGCTCCACTTGTAGGCACAAAACTATACGTTATTTCCCCATCATTACTATGGAGCCTATGCTTGACAGTTGGCTGCCTATGCGCGTTTTGTTTTATTTTGTTAAACTCTATAAAAGGATACTGAAAAGATGAGAAAATTAGCTGTTTTTTTCAATACTTATACAAAATTACAGTCATATGAACTTGATGAAATCAATAGGAAGCTAGACCTTGATTATGTTTTTGTGGTTTCAATAAATGAATTGGCGTTGACACAAAATCGTTTTGCACATGAGAATATAAAAATTCTAATTGCAAAAATATTGCTTCGGAATATCTAAATTATAGTGATATTGAGTTTGAGTTAGAAAACATACTAAAACAATATAATCGCAATGATGTTAGGTTTGTGTGCTTATCAGAAGACTATTTATTACCAGTAGCTCAGTTAAGAGCAAAGTATGGTGTCCAAGGTTTAAAGCCAGAGGAGGCTGAATTATTTAGAAATAAAGTTAAGATGAAACAGAAGCTTGATGAGCATCATGTTAGAGTGCCAAGATTCTTTCAGGCATCAGATTTAATCGACAATAGTGATATAGAAAAAAGCTATCAGCGCATCACTAGCATGGTTGGGGATATTTTTGTCATCAAACCACTAGCGGATTTTGGGTCAAATGGAGTTAGTGTAATACATAGTAAAGAGCAGTTTTTTGAAGCATGAAGCTTAATTCAAAATCTTACACACTACGAAGTTGAAGAATATATATCTGGGACATTGTATCATATTGATAGCATTTACAAGAATGGCGAAGCTGTGTTCCAAGTATGTTGCCAATACAGTGTGCCGAACTGTCAGTTTAGAGATGGGAAAGCGCTTTTGAGTTTGCCGCTTCCTGAGGATTCAAAAGAATTTGCCTTGGGGAAATCACTGTCCGATACCGTTATGAAAGTATTTTCATACTCAGATGGCACAGCGCATTTAGAATTTTTTATCACTCAGGCGGGCGAAGTTGTCTTTTTGGAGGTTGCAGCCAGAACACCAGGTGCCATTATTGTACCTATGTATAAAGAGGCATTTGGTGTTAATTTATTAAATTTGGAGTTATTAACAAACTTTACTGATATGGATTATGCACAAGAGGTAAAACATTATTGTTTTAGCGGGATTCTACCTTATCAAAAAGGGCGTGTGACGAAATTAAATGTCCCTTCCCATGTAGCTGAGCATAAGATTGATCATTTAGTAAAAGTTGGTGATCTGCTTCCGACCTCACGAAACCTAAGAGATATTGCAGCAAAAGTTATCGTTAAATCAGATACATTTACATCACTTAAACATAAATTTGATAATATGTGTGAGTTTTTGGCTGTAGAAACTGAAGAAGTGACGGAAATTTAGAGTAGCTAAGAATGTAAGTATATTTACTAATCTATAAGTGCAATAATATTGAACCTATAAAAATCTTTAGTTCAAGGTTGCTATTTAACGTGTTACATTTATAGTACATATCGACCATAAGTGCCTAAAGCAAAATGTTAAAACAAGCATGTCAAGCCATTATTGATGATGTCAGTCAACAGTTTTTAAAGAAAAAGCACTCGATTTATAAAACCTTACTGCTTTACAATAAAAGCATTGATAAGCTTATTCTTCAGTATTATCCAAATTTGACAGCCATCGCCGTTATTGCCATTGGTGGTTATGGTCGCCAAGATAGAGCGCTTTTTTCGGATTTGGATTTATTATTTTTGGCAAAAAGTGATGAAGCATTAAACGATTTAAAGCTTATTAACTTTATTCAAGAACTCCATGATTTGCCACTTAAGATTGGCTATTCAACACATACATTGATAAGTTTATTTAAATATGTGCAAAATGATTTGAATTTATTGACAGCAATTTTAGATGCACGTTTTCTATGTGGAGACTTTGATTTATTTCAACAATTTAAACAGCAAGTGGATCTTAAAGAAAATTTACCAGCTGCTCCTGATTTCATCACTAAAAAATATCAAGAACAATGGGCACGTGATGATAAATACCCAATCAATCAGCAACCAGATATAAAAAATACAATTGGTAATTTACGTTATTTACAAAGTATTCACTGGATATTGCTTTATACCCATCCAATGGCAACCTTGCGCTACTTTGTTGAGCAAAACTATATTACTCAAGATGAGCTAAATGCACTAACAAAAGCACATCGATTGCTTTCAGCAATCCGTTTTTATTTGCATATTCTCTATCAGCGTGAGCAAAACACGCTTTTACTTGATAAACAACTCCTGGTTGCGCACTTTTTCGGCTTTAAACATAAAAAAACCAACAAAGCTATTGAGCAGTTTATGCAGCATTATTACAACAGCATTCGTCACGTTAAGCTGATCAATCGTATTATTTTTGGTGAATTGATTGCGCAATATGCTAAGAATAACGATACACAGCTAAATGAGCAATTTCGGATTGATAACGGCATTTTAAAACACAGAAGCATAAACTATCCTGAAAGAGAAGTTGAGTTAATCGAACCTTTTAGCTATTTTTGTCAGTATCCACAGATTAAAGCATTGGATGGAAATATTCTACGTAACAACATGCGCCTTATTAAAGCTATGGATAAGCGTAATTTCGTTACTCATCAAGCATTACAAATGCAGTTTTTACATTTGTTTAATCAACAGCATAATCTAAAAAGTGCATTGAGTATCATGATGGATATTGGTTTAATAGAAAAAATCATCCCTGAATTTGCGCGCAGCAAAGGGCAAATGCAGTTTGATTTATATCACCAATATACAGTTGACCGTCATACGATAGAAGTGATTAATAACCTTTATCGGATGCACTCTGACGCTTATCAGTTAAGCTTTCCTTTAGCATATAAGCTTATGGCTTGTCATCCTGAACCAAAATTATTATATATCTCTGCTTTATTTCATGATATTGGCAAGGGAAGTGGTGTTGATCACTCTAAATTTGGTGCACGTTTAATTCAAAAATATGGACATTTATGGCAGCTTAAACAAGATGAAATGCACCTTGTCACTTGGCTTGTTAAACATCATCTGGCTTTTTCACGTGCAATTAAAAAAACAGATATTTTTGATGCCGAAGTTATTCGTCAATTTGCATTATTTTGTCAGAGCCAATATTATTTGGACAGCCTATTTTTATTAACGATTGCTGATATTCAGGGCACTAATCGCAATCTATGGACAAATTGGCAGCAAACCATGTTTATTAATTTTTACCAAAACATTTGTCATCAATTTGGTCAATTGGTGAAGCTTACGGTTAAAGAACAGGTTAAACAAATACAGTTAAAGTTACTGAGTTTGTTAGGTGAAAACGAACAAATCTATATTAAGGAAGTATGGCAAGCGTTACCTGCTCGCTATTTTACTGAACAGTCTACTGCTGCTTTAACATGGCAAAGTAATATCATAACTCAGGAGATAGATAATTGTGCTGATCAAATCGTGAAGTTTTTTTGCCAGTTTAATGAAAAATTACAGCAATCTATGCTATTAATTCTAGCACCAATAAGTTCACTTGACTTATCTTCTATTTGTTATGTCTTATACAAGGAAAATATTAATATTACAGATGCAAGCTTTTTCCAATTACCAAATAAGATTATGCTTTACCAGTTTACGTTGACAGATCTAAATCACGTACCATTAAAGGAACCAACGACACTGCAATGGTTAAAACAGCATCTTGATTGTGCCTTAATCGTTAACAAAGTAAGCTATCATCCTAATCATGGTCAAGCATTGGCAACAAGCACGTTAAAGCGCATCAAAAATAAAGTACAAATCTTAAGTCCAAAGCATAAGACATATTCGCAAATTATCGTGAAATGCGCTGATCGTCCTGGTTTGTTAGCAGCACTTTGCTATTTTTTAGAAACGCATCACCTTTATATTATTCGTGCACGCATTCACACCGCGGCCCATAGAGTTGAGGATACATTTTATGTGACTGATCAAGCGTATAAACAAATTACAAGTCAAGGCAAAAAGCAACTATTAGTGCATAGATTCTTAAAGTATTTAAGTTCATTTAGTGTTAAGCGTTGAAAAGGTGTTGAGGTAAACCACTAAAATTAACTATAAGTAAACGCAAGTTTATTCTTTTTGACTGTAAGCTCTGCACGTCCTCCAGAAGCGAGTTTACCAAATAAAATTTCCTCAGCAAGTGGTTTTTTAATCGTTTCTTGAATTAAACGTGCCATAGGTCGAGCGCCCATTTTTTCATCGTAACCATGTTCTGCTAACCACTCTTTGGCTTGTTCATCAACTTCAAGTGAAACGCCTCTGTGATCAAGTTGACCTTGTAACTGAGCAAGAAATTTATCAACGACAGACTTAACATCTTCTTTTGATAGTGGCGCAAATTGGATAATAGCATCTAATCGATTTCTAAATTCAGGTGTAAATATCCGTTTTAACGTCTCCATACTATCAGGTGCATTATCTTGTTTAGCAAAACCAATTGAATTTTTTTGAGATTCAAATGCTCCTGCGTTGGTTGTCATGACCAAGATAATATTCCTAAAGTCTGCCTTGCGTCCATTATTGTCTGTCAGTGTACCATGATCCATGACTTGTAGTAGCAGGTTATAAATATCAGGGTGTGCCTTTTCGATTTCATCTAACAAAACAACTGCATAAGGATGCTTCATTACCGCTTCAGTCAATAATCCACCTTCTTCATAGCCAACATATCCAGGAGGTGAACCAATTAAGCGAGAAACTGTATGGCGTTCCATGTATTCAGACATATCAAAACGTAATAATTCAACACCAAGTAAGTTAGCAAGTTGTTGGGTGACTTCGGTTTTACCAACACCTGTAGGACCTGAAAACAAGAATGAGCCCCAAGGTTTGTTGGGATCACGCAACCCTGCCCGAGCAAGTTTAATTGTATCAACCATAGCTTCAATGGCTTGATCTTGACCATAAACTAGCATTTTCAAATCTTTTCCTAGCTTTGCCATCGCATTTTTATCCGAAGTGGAGACGGTTTTGGCAGGGATGCGTGCAAGTCGTGCGATCATGTTTTCAACGTCCGTGACATTGATGAGTTTTTTCTTTTTGGTATGACCATTGGTACGTTGATAAGCGCCTAGTTCATCAATGACATCAATGGCTTTATCAGGTAAAAATCGTTCGGTAATATACTTTGCTGATAGTTCAGCTGCAGCTTGCAAAGCAGGTAGTGTATATTTGATGTTGTGGTGATCTTCAAAATAAGGCTTAAGCCCTTTTAAAATTTCATAGGTTTGCTCAATTGTTGGTTCTTCAACGTCGATTTTTTGGAAACGTCTGGCAAGCGCATGATCCTTTTCAAAAATCGTACGATATTCCTGATATGTGGTTGAACCGATACATTTTAAATCGCCTGAGGCAAGTGCTGGTTTAATAAGATTTGACGCATCCATAACTCCACCAGAAGCCGCTCCTGCACCGACAATTGTGTGAATTTCATCGATAAATAAAATTGCACCTTCTTCTTGAAGTTGTTTTAGAACTTCTTTAAAGCGTTTTTCAAAGTCACCACGGTATTTTGTTCCGGCTAAAAGCGTACCCATGTCAAGTGAGTAAATCGTACCATTTGCAAGGACATCAGGCACTTGTTTATCAACGATTTTTTTAGCCAAGCCCTCGGCAATTGCAGTTTTACCCACTCCTGCTTCACCAACAAGAAGAGGGTTGTTTTTACGGCGGCGACATAAGACTTGAGTAACACGCTCAACTTCATAGTCTCGACCAATTAAGCGATCAATTTTACCTTCTTTAGCACGTTGATTAAGATTAACAGCATATAATTCAAGTGGCGTTTTTTCTCTTTGTTCATCAGTAGGGTTTACGATTGACTGTTGGGTTTGTTGATTGCTGTTACTATTAGAAACCCCGTGTGAAAGATAGTTTACAACGTCAAGACGTGTAACATTTTGTTGTTTTAAAAAACTGACTGCTTGACTATCTTGCTCGCTAAATATTGCCACCAGTACATTAGAGCCGTTAACTTCCCCTCTACCTGAAGATTGGACATGAAAAACTGCACGTTGTAATACACGTTGAAAACCAAGCGTTGGTTGTGTATCTTTACCTTCTTCAGTAATTTTGGGTGTAGATTGCTGAATAAAAACGTCTAAAGAAGTTTTAAGTTCAGATAAGTTTGCACCACAAGCCCGGAGCACTTTTTTAGCATCAGCATTATCAATTAACGCACTTAACAAATGCTCTACCGTTAAGTATTCGTGTTGTAAGTCCCTTGCATGCTGAAATGCTTGATTTAATGTTTGTTCGAGTTCCTTACTTAGCATACTACACCTGTAATTATTTATGTTCCTTAATCTTTATATTTATAATAGACGAATTACAGGCACAAAAAAACTCGAATCTAAAAAAACGATAATGAATTATCAATCAAAGTAGAGGAAAATTTATTTTTAATCGTGATGGGATTTAATTCCGCGGGGTTTACGGACTGGTATAAATACGTTAAGTGCACAGAATTTAATTTATAAGTAGGAGCGACTTGTAATTACCATAAGAGGATGGCCTGCTTGTTTGGCAATACTTATTGCTTTGCATGCCATAGTTTCAGCCAAATCTTTGGGATATTTGCCACACAACGCCTTACCTTTAAAATGTGCTTCCATTGTCACACGCTCAGCATGTCTTGTTTCGAGTTTAAAAACGTTTTGAATCAAGTCAACTACGAATTCCATTGGCGTGAAATCATCGTTTAATACATAAACGTTCCGCATTAAGGCATCTTTTTGCTCAGTGGCAATTTTCTCTTGTATAGTTTGAGTGTATTGTGTTAATTCAAGGTCAAAATCTAACATCTAATACTCCTTGTGATTGACTTAACCAGTAAATATGGAAAAGTTTGGTTGTGAATGCAAGTTAAAACAAAAATAATTGCGTTTTAACCGCTGGCAAGTATTACAACAAAAGAAATGTAGAAAGGCAAGAAAATTTTGATTATTATGTATTCAATCTTAAAGGCTACAGGATAAATATTGAAAATGCGTTAAAGTCGTGTTTTTTTATTACTTTTATTGTTGCAGTGAAGCATTTTCGGCTAGCCAATCGCGAATTGGCAAGAAATCAGTATAGAGTTTTTCTTCCTCAGAGTGAGGCTTAGGATGATAATTGTAAACCCATTTGACAAGTGGTGGTAAGGACATAAGAATTGATTCAGTACGCCCTGCTGATTGCAAGCCAAAGTGTGTACCTCGATCAATGACAAGGTTAAATTCTGCGTAGCGCCCACGACGATACAGCTGAAAATCGCGTTGTTTTTCACTATACGGCGTATCTTTTCTACTAGCAAGAATCGGGGCATAGGCCTTGATATAGTGATTGCCAATCGATTGCATAAATTCAAAAGAGCGTTCAAATCCCCATTGATTTAAATAATCAAAAAACAAACCACCAATTCCGCGACATTCTTTGCGATGTGGCAAATAAAAATATTCGTCACATTGCTTTTTACATTGATAATAGACGTCCTTACCAAATGCTTGGCAAGCATTAAATGCCTCTGTGTGCCAGTGGACACAATCTTCTTTAAAGCCATAATAAGGAGTAAGGTCAAACCCCCCGCCAAACCACCATACAGGGTCACAACCTTCTTTTTCAGCAAAGAAAAAACGCACATTCATATGCGAAGTAGGTGCATAAGGATTCAGAGGATGAATAACAAGCGATACACCCATAGCTTGGAATGAATAACCTATAAGTTTAGGTTTCATGTTTAATATAGCTTTAGGTAGCTCACTACCTTCGATGTGCGAAAAATTAACGCCTCCTTTTTCAATAACATTGCTATTTTCCAATACGCGGGTGCACCCCCCTCCATTACCATTTGTATATTGCCAATTATCTTCGTGAAAGCTTTTGCCATCAATCTGTTGTAGTGTATTGCAAATTTGATTTTGAAGTGACAATAAATAGTTTTTAATTGCTTGAATATCAATTTCGTTTACCATTGTGAAACCCTTGGTTGATAATATCTTTCGATCTGTTTTCTAAGTTTAACAAGTTGACCATGAAAAAAGTGACCAACATTATTTAAACGTATTAAGGTTGCATCATGAGAAGTTTGGTTAATAAAAAATTTACAGACTTCATGATAACTGACCACTTCATCATCTATTCCTTGAACCAAGCACCATGCCATGCTTGGCTCAGGATAATTGGATAGGGGGAAGTTTACCACTGCTGGCGCAATGGTTAAAAGTGCTAAAACATCCGCTTCCCTTCGCATTGCAGCCTTGTAAGCAACAGCACCACCAAATGAAAAGCCAGCAAGTATAATTTTTTGGTTTGGTTTATTTTGATGAATATGGTCAATAATACTTAACGCATCCTCAAGTTCACCGTCGCCACCACCATAACTTCCTTGACTTTTTCCCACACCACGATAGTTAAAGCGTAATGCTTCAATCCCAAGGTTATTAAAAGCTTGTGAAATGGTTGTGATGACCTTGTTATTCATTGTGCCTTGGAACAATGGGTGAGGGTGACAAATCACGACACTTTTATCTCGACAAGTGAAATTTTTAGGTGTATCTAGAGTTGCTTCAAGCATCCCAGCTGAACCATGAATGAAGAAATGACTCATAAAATACGATATACCCACCATCGGTTTAAGATAATGGTATCTTAACAAAGCGAAAATTAAAGTGCTAACTTAAGCAGCAGATTGTAGAAGCTTTTTGATTTAGATCAATTAAACGAATATTTGATATTTTTTATTCATTAAAATCTATTCAATAATAAAAGTACGCATCCCGTAAACATCTGACGATTTATCCGTCTTTAAGATCAGATTTTATTAGCATGGCCGACCATCTTCATCTAATAATGGATAAACTCAATCATGCCATTAGCGATGATCTCAAATGACTCTAGGTCGATTTCTAAAAACCCATAGCGGAAAACGTAGCCCCACGAATTTTTATTTTTGATAAAGGGCAACAACGGCACAAGCGGTTTGATATCAATGTGCTTTGCCTCAAAATAATTGATATTGTGCCTAAATAGTTTGAATCCACATCCCATATCTACTTGGTAGGGTTCATCATCAATAGAGTTCTTTCCAAACCTCAATTAGTCAATTCAAAGTTGTAAATTCCCGTTATTAAATTAAATCGAAGTCCAAACCTTTTTCGTCTATTCCGATATTTGTCGGCAATAATTTTAAAACGTTT
>NZ_JAMBMW010000031.1:0-10612 GCF_024208055.1 Candidatus Nebulibacter yamunensis | reverse complement strand
ACCCTTATCCAGAGCCCTCTCACCAAACACTCTCAGTGACAACGAGTCGCCATTATACACACACATCAGTTCCCCGCAAGCGCTTTTTTTAACTTTTTTTTAATTTTGTTTAATCGTGTTTGAAAAACGTTCATTTTACTCGATGAAGCGTCCCTACCAAACAATCTTCACTACCACCTGTTGACAATGAAAAAGGTATTTTTTTACTATTGATGTGACAATATCCAAACCAAGCAAATGCAATGGCTTCTATCCATTGTCCATCTACACCTAAACTGGAAATATCTGTTAAGGATATTTCTGGTAGACATTCTTTTAATAATTCCATTAAATAGTCATTGCCTACACCACCACCACAAACATAGACCTCTTTAGTATCAGGTTGCACATTTAAAACTGCATCTGCAATTGTTTTAGCACTAAGTACATGTAGCGTTGCTTGAACATCTTGCGCTTCTTCATTCCCTGTTAAGTACTGTTTCAACCAAGATAAATTAAAATATTCCAAACCCGTACTTTTGGGTGTTTGTTTAGAAAAATACGGATCAGCTAACATTCTATTGAGTAGATCTGATAACACCTGTCCACCTTTTCCCCACTCTCCATTATGATCATAAGCTTTTCCTTTGTGTTGATATATCCAATGATCTATCAAAGTGTTGGCTGGTCCTGTGTCAAATCCAATCAGTGTTTTTTGAGAATGTAAACAACTAATATTAGCAATACCACCCAAGTTTAAAATCACTCTATTTATCATTGAATGACTAAAAAAAGTTTGGTGAAAAACTGGTACTAAAGGTGCGCCTTGCCCACCAAAAATCATATCTTTGTTACGAAAGTCATTCACAATAACAAGATTCGTTTTTGCAGCAATGACATTACCATTTCCTAATTGAATACTGAATCTAGGGACCTTGTGTGGATGGTGGTAAACCGTCTGTCCATGACAGCCAACAGCTTTAATTTGAGCCTTTTCAATTTTATAACGATTTAATAACTCATTAATACAGTTTGCATATATAAGCCCCAACTCATAATCTAAACTACCAAATTCATGTAATGATAAATGATAATTATTTTGATAAATCTGCCTAATTGCTGATTTAATTTCACTTGGATAGGAAAAGCTATGTGCCGCTATTAACTTAAATACTGAAGACTCAAATTGAACAACCACACAATCAATTGCATCCATACTTGTACCAGACATCACACCAACATAATAAGCTAACATATCAAATACCTTTTAGCTTATTTTTTACGCAGTTGATTAATGGTAATGCAAACATTCCAATAAAAAATATAAGCGCAATAAAAAACAACAGTTGCAACCACCACGGAAAATTGAGCATAATTTGCCAGGCGTGATTTAATTGTTCCCCTACACTACTAAAGCTTTTTTTTTCTTCAGGCATAAATCTAGCTGATATCATTGATATCGAAACCAAATAAAATAAAGTAATAATATAAAGCAATCCATATAGTTTATATCGCCGTATTTTCATATGTTTCAACGTCAAAAAATTATTGACTTCTTGTTCATTATTACTAGATGTTGTTGAAATAAGTGTTTTAATCCAAAAAAAATGCTAACACAATAGCATAAATAGCAAAAATAACCATATCCTTACCAATCTGAACTAACTTGTTTAATAAAATTCTCCACTTTTTGCTCATTTTGCGCTAATGCGCTACTTTTTGCCTCTAATGGCAGCAATGCTCCACCGCTAATTCTAGCGTACCCTAAATCATTTTTATAAACGATTACAGGAACTGAATTGATAAGCCCTTTTAACACTCTCATATTATGATTGAACTGTTCAATTTGCATATCATTTGGATCAGCTACAGGCTTAATTCCGCCTTCTTCTTTGCTATAGTCAAATTGGTTTTCATTTTCTTTAAGCGCATCTATTGGTGATTTAGCACTTAAAATAGCCATAGTCTTGGTTGGGCTAGAAGGTTTAATGATACCAATAGGTACCCATCGAATGGCAAGCATATCATTTTGAATAAACTTCTGTGAAGCTTCAAAAAAAGCATGACAGAATTTACAGTTTGGATCAAAAATTACATATACCTTATGTTTAGCAATTGTATTTCCTTGCGCAATGTAATTTGAATTACCTACTGCTTGATACAAACTTTCTGTGTGTATGTCTTGATGCTCAAAGGAATAAGTATTTTTTACATTAGGTTTGAGTGCAAACAAGTAATATGCACCCCAGAAAATTACAATTAACGTAATAACTAATATTACCAGGCGTTTTAGCATGACGTATCCAACTGTTTTATATCTAAGTAAAGTAATAAAATCCTAGAAAATTTATAATTTTTTACCAGTTATTTTATAATAATTATAATTTGATCGGACTAACAACATATGTACTGCAACTATTGCTATCTTTTATTAAAACGCTCATCGCTGGATTTTCGAAGTAAAAATTGATATCTTCAATATCCAAAACATTAACAATATCAAGCAAATAATTGACATTAAAACCAATTTCCATTGGCTTATCTTCATATTTAACTTCAAGTTGATCTTGAGCTTCTTCATGCTCTGGATTATTTGCAGACAATAATAATTCATTTTGCTTAAGCTCTAAACGCACACCACGATATGTTTCATTGGACAAAATTGCTGTACGAATAAGTGCTTGTTTTAACTGTGTTCTATTAGCAATCAAGACCTTAGTATTATTCGGTGGAATAACTCGTGTATAATCTGGAAACCGCCCTTCGATCAGCTTTGAAGTATATTGAATATCTGCCAATATTACTCTGAAATAGTTCTTACCAATCTGAATTTCCACTTCAGCATCTTCTGGTGCAGAAAGTGTTCTTTGCATTTCAAGTATTGCCTTTCTGGGGACAATCATTTGAACACCCTCAAGGTAAGTATTTTCAATTATGGCTTCAGAACTAGCCATTCTATGTCCATCTGTTGAAACCGTCCTAAAATTATCACCATTAACTTCCCACAACATACCGTTTAAAAAATAACGCACATCATTGTTCGCCATGGCAAATTGTACTCGTTTAATCGTTGTCATTAATTGCTCAAATGATATTTTAAACATCGCTCGACCAGTATCTTCATTCATAGTAGGGAAGGTCTCTGCACCTAAAGTAGATAAACTAAATTGGCTACGATTACAACAAATAAGTACACGATTATTTGTTTCTTGAATAATTTCTATTTCTGCACCGTCTGGTAGGTTACGAATAATCTCATTTAACTTTTTTGCAGGAATAGCTATTTGCCCATCTTCAAACGACTGATTTAAAGTAACATGACTAATGATTTCTGTCTCCAAATCAGATGCTTTTAAAAGCAACTTACCACCTTCTATTTTAAATAAAACACTACTTAAAATAGGCATTGTATGCTTTTTGTCTGCAACAGATACCAATGCTTGCAATGGTTTTAATATTGCATCTCGAGAAAGTATGAATTTCATCATAAGTAAATACCCCTAAAATAAAACTTAAAATAATTAATGAGCTAACTTGCGTGATAAATTTTGATAATCGTCTTGTAAATCAACGTTGTTTAATAGCAGTTTTTGTATTGTTCTGACTGCGTGTAAAACCGTTGTATGGTCTCTTCCACCAAAAAAGCTACCAATTTCAGGTAAACTATGATTAGTGAACTCTTTTGCTAATGCCATCGCCACTTGTCTTGGTCTTGCAACGTCTCGACTCTTCTGCTTTGAAAGTAAATCTGTGATTTTAATATTATAATAATCAGCGACAACTCTTTGGATATTATCAACTTTTACAATTTTTTCTTGAATAGAAATCACATCTTTCAAACATTCATAAGCAAGCTTTTCATCAATTGCTTTTTTATTGAACTGTGCATAATTAAGTACTCTTCTTAACGCACCTTCCAATTCTCTCACGTTTGATCGAATGTGTTTTGCCATAAAAAGTGCTACATTTTGATCAATAGGACGACCAAATTGGCTTGATTTGTGCAATAATATTGCACTTCGTGTTTCTAAATCAGGAATATCAATTGTCACAGTTAAACCATAACCAAATCGCGAAACAAGCCTTTCTTCTAACTTAGGGATTTCCTTCGGATATTTATCACAAGATAAAACCACCTGCTTACCATTTTCTAATAGAGTATTAAAAGTATGAAAAAACTCTTCTTGAGATCCTGCCTTGCCAGCAATAAATTGAATATCATCTACGAGTAAAACATCAACTGAACGATAAAAATTTTGAAACTCATCACCCGAATGTAAACGTACTGCATCAACATAATCTTTGACAAAACGCTCAGAAGTAACGTATAACACTTTTGCAGTGGGGTTGTTATGTAATACATAATTACCAATTGCATGCATTAAATGCGTTTTGCCAAGCCCACTCCCACCATAAATAAACAAAGGATTATAAGCAAGCCCAGGGTTAATCGAAACTTGCATTGCAGCAGCGCGTGCAACTTCATTAGCCTTACCAACGACAAAATTATCAAAATTATATTCTTTTTTTAAAGGAGAACCAAAATCAACTCTTCGTTGTTCCTTTGGCAAGGCTAAAGCTTCATCAAAACCATAAAGCTCACTCGAGATACCTGAAATTTTATCTTTATCAACAACTAACTTTTCTTTGCTATCTTCTATAAACTCAACTTTTTCAACAGGTGCAGGAGAAGCATTTTTTGTAAAAAGATCGGTTTGAGGTCCTACACTGCTTTTAAAAGGTTCAAAAAGATTATGCTTAGTTGTGGATAAAGATTCATCATGTGATGAGCGTTTTACTGTTTCAACTGAAAAATCAACTATTAAAAGCTCATTTTTTTTGTGTTTTTTCAACGCATCTACAATCAAAATTTGATATTTTGTCTTTATCCAACCTAAAAAGTAGTTATTTGGCGCATAAACTGTGAATAAATTACCTTGATCGTTTACTTTTAAAGGCATGATCCAAATTCTGAATTCTTGTTCAGATAAACTGTTTTTTAAATAATCTAAACACTCTTGCCAAATACTCATATCCAACGCTTTTTCCTTTAAAATCAAGGTTTTTGGGTGATTTTTCACTCATGCCCAAAAAAAATCATTTAGAATTTAACTTTAGTTTTGGGATTATATCAAAGCGCTAACAACATGCAATCGTTCACGTAAATACCTGTGGATAACTTTGTTGATAACAATGTGAGTTTTTTGTTAATTACGGTGTGGATGTCTTTGTATATAACCTTGTTTATATCCCTTTGGATAAAATTGTGGAAAAAAACATAGAGTTAAAAAAATAAAGTTATCAACATAAAACAACAAGGATCTTAACAACTTTATTCACAAAGTTACACACAGCTTAAAAACCGTCAAATAAAGGGTTTTTAATTATTTATCCACAAATATCCACAATCTAATAACAGAAAAAACAAAATATAAAAATCACTTTAAAAAGAATAGAAAGAATAAATAAAAGTAAAAAATGAGGATAACAAATAAAAAACCTTTAAGGGTAAAAAAATAAAAATTACGATGTATAATGTTTCCACATGAAAACATAAAGGATAAAACAGCCTGTGGAAATTTATCTGTCCACCAACGATATTACTGTTGATAATCTGGCTAAGCAGAGTCAACTCGATGCTAGACTGTTGCAGGACATTGTTAATCAAAAAATAAGTGACTTGACCAGAACACAAATGATTGAATTAGCTGAAACATTAAAGATTCCAGTATAGGCTGTGATTTTTCCATGCGAAATCATCAAAGGAGAAATCGAGTCTGTAGTTGACGCTATTTACGGGTTTTTAAACCAGAGTAGCTCAACTGCCTATCACAGAATGGATCCTGTCACCCATCTTGAAAAAATGTCTTATGCAACTGAAAAAGCGATGGTACTTCAAGGGTATAAAAATATAGATGACTGCTTAAAAGAAAATCCAAATGTACCTAAAATGGTACTTCATACTATTCTAAAGCGTAAAATGAATAGTATGCGCGCTGATACGCTCTCAAGCATCACAGAAGCGTTAAACATCAGTCCGCTTTTACTGGCTGGCATAGAAGAAAAATTAAACACTGATCAAATTAATGTGTGTAATGATGATAATTTGATGCAAATCCCCTTCTATGCTTCAACAGAAGAATTAAAAAACAATAACAGCCCATCTGCACACATTGCAGTTCAGGGGATTCAGAAGTCATTTCAACAGGATGAATTAAAAGCATTGATTACAGCTAATACGCAAAATCATACAGTGATCATTATTATTACTCAGCCTCGATTTGACCCATATACGGATACAAAACATTTGTATGAACTGACAGATGGCTATATCATTGAAGTCAGTTTGTTTAAAAGCTCGGCGAATACATCTAAAATTGAAATACTCAATCGTGTTGACAGTTTTACTGATGAGCATAAGTCGAAAATTATTGGTAGAGTAGTGACATCAATTACCCATTACAAATCTACGGATAGAAAATAAGGAGAAAGCCATGAACAAAGGACAAACCGCCTTTGAAAGAGCATACTGTGAGCAAAAAAACCATCAAAATGATCGTACTGCAATTGAGATAGAAACATCGAGATAGAAACGATGCGTCTTGACGAATTGATTAAACTCAAAAACATCAATCCAGATCATTTGAGACATATTGTGAGTGATTACGAGCTGGCAGATTTTGAAAAAGCACATACTTATATCTGACATGGAAAAAGGATCAAATTAAAAGGGCTTCGATAATATTCCTTGGTCTTGTGACTATAATATTTTTGTTAATCTTTAACTATGAGAATCTAGCCAAGCCAAGTGTTGACATCCCTGTAGAAGCAATTGTATTTGTATTGTTGCTTATTTCACTATTTTACCTTTATATTCTAATAATATGGGGTGTAAGTCATATTTTTGAGAAAAAAACTGGCGCATTAAAAAATATGAATATAAAAGATCAAATCCATCTTTTTCTTTCAAATCCAGTTTAATATTTTTCTTGGACACGTGCTAAGGTAGCTGCGTTTACGGACCACCCTTCAAATTGATCAAATTAAAATCATGCTGCTCAACGTTATTTCTTTAATAATTCAGCGTGTGATCCTGTTCGAGATAGCCTTAACAGCCTTACATTCCCTTGGAAAATTTTATAAATCAACAACCAGTCAGGTGCAATATGACATTCTCTGTATCCTTTCCAGTTTCCAACGAGTTCATGATCTCGAAACTTTTTCGGCAAAGGCTCCTCTTTTTGGAGGGTTTTTATAATGTCATCTAGCTTTGATTTGTCTTTGCCCTGTTTACTTATTTTTTTAAGGTCTTTTTTAAATTGCGTTGAGAGTTCAAGTTTAAGCACCGTTTAGATTACTCCACACCTCGTCCATTGAGTTATATTTAGCTCCTTTGCCTGATTCAAGCTCATGAATTGCGTCAAGTGTTTCTGCATTAGGCAGCTTGACCTCAAAGGGAAGTCCTTTATTGAGGCAGATTTGCGTATAGAAAATACGGATTGCTTCAGCAGTAGATAGTCCAATATTATGTAAAATAGCTTCAGCCTGATGTTTGAGATTTGGTTCTATCCTGGCATTAATTGTTGCAGCTTTATTCATGGCATCACCTCGTGGGTTATATTTATTTATATTGTAAGACATTTGCATTACATTGTAAAGGCATAATTCTTTTCTTAAAAAGTTCCGTAAAATTATATATTTTCACTTTTATATTTTTAGGTTAAACCCATTAAACATCAAATACCTTAAGCAGTTAATAATGGAAATTTTTCACTTGCTAATTAGAATAAAAAAATGAATAATAATCCCGCTGGTTTGGTCCTCTTGCGACGCTAGTTTGTGAACCCCGTCAGATCCGGAAGGAAGCAGCGGTAACAAATGATGTGTGTGCCGAGATGTAGGCTAAACCAGTATTTTAGTTGTACTGATATAAATTATTACAATCCATAGTTGCAAGCAATCTATTCTCATACTCGTTATTTTTTAATTCAGAATAGTGAACAAGTGTTTTAACCAAATATTTACCTGTCAAATCTTTGCCTTGCGCGGTTAATTGAGCACGTAATTTTCTAAATTCTTCAAATTTACTCCCTGTATTTAATAAATTAAAGTATGATTGAACGCTACCAAGCGGAGAATCGAAGGTTTGTACTTCATTAATTGCACCAGTTGCTCTTTGTTTTGGCACAATACCACAGCCTCGCGTAAAACAATGTTGTCCAAAATAATTATTACCCTCAACGGAAAAACGAGAAGTCCCCCATCCTGTTTCCAAAGCAGATTGAGCTAATACCATGCTTATTGGAATCGTATTGACTTTAGTTAATAAGTCATTCACTACTTGTAATAAATTACTTTGATTAAAGTCAACTTTATATTGCTGGCATAAATCAGTTATAAACTTTGTTTCTGGCTTAGAGAGTGATTGGTTTTGATTTAATTTTATTTGGATCTTTTCAAGTGATTTTCGTTGATTGAGTACAGTCTTTTGTACTTGGTAAATAAAGGGCAACATGTAGTCAATAAACGATTGTTTACGTACTTTTATATCAGTAATATGTTGAAAATTAGGTTTTTCTATTTCTTTAGTTTGTTTAGTGCAATTTGTTACAAAGAAGCTAATGCTTATTAATAAAGAAGCAAAAAGGAATGACTGTATTATTCTTTTTAATATCATAAGTGTTTTACCTTAATTTTATTTTGTTGAAAAGCTATAAATACCCCAACTAAACGTCCATAGCTAGATACCTAGTACCCGATTATTTAAAATGATCCTTGATACTATAAAAATAATAACCACCAGTTATATCAATTACCATGATGGATTATACATCATGACACATTTAATGAATCGGGCACTAGTTTTGTAGAGGTTACCAAAATTATTTTAGATTAAATGACAAAATATTCGAATAGTTATGGCGCTTTTTTTGAATAAGTTTATCTGTTAAAATCTATCACATTATTTTGTAATATTTATATGGAGAGAATATATGACTGAGCAATTGGAGATGATACAAAAAATGGATTTAAAGGCATTAAAAAGTGAAAAAATTTGGCAATACTTTATAGAAATAACGCAAATTCCAAGACCAACTTTTCATGAAGAAAAAATTAAAGCTTATTTGTTAAATTGGGCGGTTGAACAAGGATTTAGTTACAAACTAGATGATGCAGATAATATTGTTATATTTGTACCAGCAAGTAAAGGTTATGAATCTCATCCTACTGTTGTATTACAAGTACATAAAGACATGGTTTGTGAAAAAAATGCAGATATAGAGTTTGATTTTTTAAATGACAGTTTGCAATTGGAACTTTGTAATGGTTGGCTTAAGGCAAAAGGAACAACCTTAGGTGCTGATAATGGCTTAGGTATTGCTGCTGCAATGGCTGTTTCAACAGAAAAAAATATTAAACGCCCTGCACTTGAACTCTTAATAACCGCTTCAGAAGAACGAGGTTTAGTTGGAGCGAATAACCTCAGTAAAGATATATTAACTGCAAAAACGATGATTAACTTAGATACGGAAAGTTGGGGCGATATTTACGTTGGCTGCGCAGGTTCTCAATCAGCTAAATTAACTTTTGCTCTAGATGAAGTAACTCAAAGCGAAGAATTTATTAGCTTTGAGCTTATCATAAGTGGCTTAAAAGGTGGTCATTCAGGTTTAGATATTGATAAACCAAGAATTAATGCAGCAAAATTTTTAAGTTTATTATTAAATGATTTAGATCAAGCTATTGAATTTAACATCAGTCATATAGATGCAGGTAATTTACCAAACGCGATTCCAAGAGAAGCAAAAGCCGTTATTTCTTGTCAGCCTCAAGATGAAATAAAGTTTAAAACTAGAGTAAATAATTATTTTCAGTTATGGAAAGCAATTTATCAGAAAAGTGAGCCAAATTTTAACTTGCAAATAAAAGCAACGACTCGACAAAAATCATGTTTTAGCTTTGTACTAAAAGATAAACTTATAAATTTATTATCAGTGATTCACTCAGGTGTATTGGCAATGAGTTCAGCTATGTCAAACTTAGTAGAGAGTTCAAATAATTTGTCTTCAATCAAACTAAAAGATAATAAACTTATAATTACGATTTATGCCCGCAGTGATAATAATTTAGGTATTTCAACTTTTATGCAAGGTATTGAACGTAATGCAAAGCAAAATGGCGCTGATTTTGAAAAATCACAGCTTTCTCCTGGCTGGAAACCAGATATGAGCTCTAGGATACTTGAAATTGCCAAAGAAAGTTATTTTGCTTTATGCCAACAGCAAGCAAGTATCAAAGCGATACATGCAGGCTTAGAATGTGGTGCAATTGCAGATAAGTATCCACAAATGGATATGGTTTCAATCGGTCCTACGATAAAAGATGCACATTCACCTGATGAAAAAGTTGATATATCAACTGTAAGTGATTTCTATCAATTACTAAAAAATATGCTTGAACGTTTATAGAAAAAGGAAAATGTTAAATTAACGAGGACTTTTATTTCATTTCAACTTTGATTTTATCTAAGGTAGGTTTGATGTCAGAATAAGCTTTATCGATTTCCTGGTTAAATTGACCTTGACTTTGTGCCTTTAACACTTCTTCTACCTTTTGCTGTAACTGATCTAGT
>NZ_JAMBMW010000030.1:0-10919 GCF_024208055.1 Candidatus Nebulibacter yamunensis | reverse complement strand
AAAACGTTTTAAAATTATTGCCGACAAATATCGGAATAGACGAAAAAGGTTTGGACTTCGATTTAATTTAATAACGGGAATTTACAACTTTGAATTGACTAATTGAGGTTTGGAAAGAACTCTAATATTATATTTTTCCGAAAGCTCACGAAATTGAGCTTGCCAGTTAATTCCACTACCGGTAATTCCATGAATAAAAAACAAAGTTTTACGTCCAGGATCAATCTCATTATGATAAACACATAAACGTCTTTTTGTCCGAAATAAGCGTTTGGTAATCGATAAAATCATTATTTCATCTACTCGTACAGATTAGAGCTTAATTGCAAACGTAAACTTGCAGCCTCATTATATTGTCCTAATGCTTGCAGAATATCCATTTTCAGCCTAATACTCTCTTGAGTTTTTCCAGCAAGCTCAATGTAACGATTAATTCTTGTAAGCGCATCTTGATACTCTTTTTGTTGATATTCAAGTTGGGCTAACTCCCAATATGCCAAGGTGCTGCCTGATGACCCTTGATCAATCGCTTTTTCAAAAAAAGTTTGTGCAAGCTTGTAATTTTCTTGTGCCAACAAACAACGCCCATACAAGGTAAAAGTTTCTGCTAAATTAACGTTACTAGATAACGAAATCGACTCTTTGAAAAACGCATTGGCACGATCATATTGATGCTTATTCGTACACAAAAATTGGGCGTAAAAATTATAAGCTTGAAAATCACTTGGCGCCATGTGTAAGGCTTTTTGATAAGATGCTTCCGCTTTATCTGGCATACCTAAATTTTGGTAATATAAACCTTCGGCATAATAAATTGTTGCAACGTTTCGATCTTGTGACTTTGCTTTTAGTAGTTTTTCCTTCGCTCGATCTAACATCTGTCTTTGTGCATATACCACCGCTAGCTGAGCATTGATTTTAGCAGCTTTTTCATAATTTACCTGAACTTCCTCGGGAACGCCTGACAATGACTTTGTGTTGCTTGCACAACTTGTCAGCACCATTACTAACAACAGCAAACCGACATTGGTTATGAAACTCCTAATTTTAGACATTATGCCTCACTTAGTTGACGCTGATATCGTGCCTGGCGATTTGTTTTATCTTGCACTTTACCTGCCAACTGACCACATGCGGCATCGATATCATCACCTCTGGTTTTTCTTATCGTTGTAACAAAGCCCGCCTCCATTAAATATTGCTGAAAGCGATGGATGCGGTTATTACTTGGTTTCTTGTATGGCGTGCCAGGATAAGGATTAAATGGGATAAGGTTGATCTTAGCGGGTACCTGTTTTGACTTCAATAGTGTAACTAGCTCTTTTGCATGTGCTAGCTCATCATTGACATGTTCCATTAGCGTATATTCAAAGGTGATTTCCTTGTGTGGACCTCTTTGCGCATATAATTTGCATGCCTCCATTAGCTGGTCAATATTATATTTCTTATTAATAGGCACTAATACATTTCTAAGCGCATCATTAGGTGCATGCAAAGACACGGCCAAGGATACATCTGATTGTTCCAATAAATCATAAATGCGCGGCACGACCCCTGATGTGCTTAAGGTAACTCGACGTTTGGATAACCCATAAGCCAGATCATCCATCATGATATCCATCGCTTTTACTACTGCATCGAAATTCATCAAGGGTTCACCCATCCCCATCATCACGACGTTAGTAATTTGTCGATCATGCTCACCATGCTGCTTTGAAAGTGTACGCACTGCTGTCCATACTTGTCCAATGATTTCGGCAACGCTCAAATTGCGATTAAAGCCTTGCTTACCTGTTGAGCAAAAACTACAGTTTAAGCTACAACCCACCTGTGAAGATACACATAATGTCCCACGAGAATCCTCGGGAATGTAAACGGTCTCAACCAAGTTACCACCGACATCAATAAGCCATTTATGCGTACCATCGTTCGATGGCTTGTCAAGTGCCACTTTAGGAGTAACAACTTCCGCAAGCTCAATGAGTTTCTGCCGCAAAGCCTTACTAAGATCACTCATTTCCTCAAAAGAAGTCACGCCTTTTTGATGTATCCATTTAAACACCTGCTTTGCGTGAAATGACTTCTCTCCGATACTGGCAAAGTAGTCTCGCATATCTTTTTGACAAAAATTCATTAAATTTGTTTTTATTTGACTTTCAATCACCTGCTGCATTATTGATTACTCTATTTGCCTAACTTAAACTTACTTATGGTGGATGCTCTTTCAACCCAGGCATTATACACATGATTACTTTGCGTTCAATCGTTTTTGTTACCTGAAATAGCCATGGCTGTCCCATCTAAAAAGGCTTGACAGCTCATAACCTGAAATGTTTTGTAACTACTTTAATCTGCCCCCAGCGCTATGCTCTGCCACTTTCTGAGGCTCCGTCGTTGCTAGGATAACAATCAAACTACCTACTAAAGCGATTATCGCTTCAGCAAAATATAAAGCTTGGGTATGCAGCGTTTTTCCTTCAAAAGTGACCAGCAAATACAATATTAAAATGCCTATGCCTGACAAGCTATTAAAAGTTGATTGCGCCCTACCCTGGTATGCAACATCCGTGTGTATTTGCGCCTGAGCAATTGATAGTGCCCAGCTGGATAAACAAAAGCCAATAACAAAATAGGAAATAAGGCTTATCACCATACTGAGGTTAGTGGCAATCAGTAATAACATAAGGAACATGACAAACATCAGTGACGCTACGGTTACTCTAAACCTTAACTTTTCACATAGCATCGGTGTGAAAAAGCAACCAATAAATACACCCATTGAATAAACCATCTCAAACAAAGCAAAAATTCGGCTACTTGCATGCAATACCTGATTCACATAAGGAACTAACAAAACAGGGATGGTCATCAGTAATACCATAACAAACGTTTGGACAAGATAGACAGACACTACGCCTTTTTTGTTAAAAATGTATTTGATTGACTCGATATACTCTCGTATGAAAGAAGTGCTTTGCCTATTGAGCACCTCTTTTTTATCGTGTTGGTACCTCATCAGTACATTAAAATACCCCGATACTATAAATAAGATCCCACCAACAAACAAAGTCCAAACACTCCCAAAAGCATAAATGAAAACACCGCTAAGCCCCATTCCAATGATCGTACCTACTTCATAAAGCATATCAACCGTGGCATTTGCCTTAGGTAAGTCTTCTTCTTTAACAATCTGAGTAATCATAGGAATAGCCGCAGGCATATAGAATGAGACAAAAACGCCTAATACGATGGCCAAAACAAATATATTATTGTGCCAATTTAGAAGTTCCAGTAGTACGAAAAGACAAATAGCAACCCCTCTTACAACATTGGAGAGCACCAATATCATTTTTCTATTGTATCTATCAGCACACACCCCAAAGAAAGGACCAAAAATAATGCTGGGCGCCCAAATACAAAACATCAACAATGACACACCGCTAATTGACTGAAAATACTCATATGCGTACCAGGAGGTTGTAATATACACCAATCCATTGCCAATCGTTGCGGCAATTCCACTCAGTGCAAAAAAGACATATGATTGATTTTTAAATAGCCTCACTCTTGATAACAGTTCCCTATAAAGCATTCTCTACTCCCGAAGCTATATTTTCATTTTTTTCTCGATTTTGAGTCTGGGAGAGTACTGAAAACTTTAAAACCTGTACATCTCCAATTAATTGTTTTTCCATAAGATTGTGTCATTGAAATTCCATGTGTAATCTCTGTGTTAAGAAAGGAAGCTCTAGGATTGCATCATCTAAAAAGGCTTTCAGATTATATGAATTTACCGTGTCAAACATCAAGTATTTTGTTGCTTTTTTTCTATTTTCCAACAAAAATAATAAGAATTTCCAAACCTAGCTTGAAAAATATGACAACTTTAGTTGCTGCCAAGGATTTATCCATAAAAAGTAATCTTGAAATCATATTAAAAAATATAAACTTCTCTTTATCCTACAAAGAGAAAATAGGGCTTATTGGTTATAATGGCTGCGGAAAGAGCACCTTGATAAATAATATCTTGAATAACAAAGAAATCACTGTCTCTCATGAGTGCGTTATTGGGCATGTGAGTCAATCAATATCAACAGAAGACTCTAAGCTAAGCGTACTTGCTTATTTGTCCCTCAGTAACAGTTATGTAAGTAGCGAGTGGGATTATCTTAAGCTGTTAGAAAAATTGGAAGTTAAAAACGTCTCCATGGCAACACTAATGAAAGAATTAAGTGGCGGTGAACAAATATAAAATAAAATTTGCGCGCGCATTGTTAAATTCACCCAATTTGCTCCTACTTGACGAACCAACAAATCACGTTGACATTAAATCCATTCTATGGATCAGAGCATTTCTAAAGAACTGGAATGGTGCTTATTTACTTGTTTCTCATGATTTAAGGCTGTTAGATGAGGTTACAGAATACACTTGGATATTGAGAAATGGTGTTATGTATAAATTTGATTTACCTGCAAGCAACGCACTGCGTGAGCTTAATGAATTGGATAAGTCATTGGATAAAAGATTTCATGATGAATTTACCAAAATTGAGAGGCTAGAAAATAGTTCAAAGCAATTAGCCATTTGGGGTAGAGATTTTCACAGTAAAGGACTCTCAAGGAAAGCAAAATCAATGCAAAAGATGATAAACAAGAAGAAATCGACATTAGAGAGACCAAATACAGAAATTCCCTGGAATATTTTCTTAAGTGGCATGCGTCTATGCTGTAACCAAATAATTCAAAGCAACGGATTTAGTTTGCATACAGACAAGAGGTTTTTGCTTAATGTTGCGCCTTTTATTTTAGAGGCAACGGAAAAAATAGCGATTTTGGGTGCTAATGGGGTTGGCAAATCAAGTTTTTTAAATGAGATATGGAATAATTACCGATCAATTAAGGCAGGTGCTTTGATACAGTGTCATCCAAAAATGGTTTTGGGATATTATGATCAGCAACTAAATTCCCTTGACACGGATAAGTCTTTGTTAAGTTCAATACACAAGTTTTTGGACGAGCACAATCATGATAGAAGAACTCTAGACAGCGATATAAACAAGCTGTTAATTAAATCAGGATTTTTACATGCTGATTTAGACAAAAAAGTTGCTGTTTTAAGTGGTGGCGAGAAGGCGCGGCTTATGTTTTGTTGTTTACAGCTATCGCAAACTCATTTCCTATTACTTGACGAGCCAACAAATCATCTGGATATTTACGGTAGCACAGAGTTAATTACTGCGCTAAATGCCTACAAAGGGGGCTTTTTTCTAGCATCTCATGACAGAAACCTTGTTTCATCAACTTGCAACAAAGCATGGGTATTTGATAGTAATCAAATAATAGAATTTCTTGATATCGACAAGGCTTATGATCACCTAGAGGTAGGCATAAATCAGGGTGCGTGCGAGGAAAACGTTCAAAATACTTACAATCCTGTATTTAAGGATGCTGACGAGCTTCTTAAAGAACTGATTAACCTTGAAACTCTCTTGCAAGAAGATTTGTTACGTAAAAGCAAACATCAAAGACCTAAAATGCATCCACTATGGGAAAAACGTATTATGGAAATAAAAACAATGCTTCAATTTGAATAGCAAATACCTCTACAGTTTATCTTTTCAAATACAGCCTACTTGCTACAAATCAATGTCCTGCAATCTCCTTTTTAAGTGCAATCATATCAAGAGCTGCCTGTAAAGCATAATGCCCTTTGTGACCTTTTTCACCGCCAACGCGTGCTAAAGCTTGCTCCTTATTATGTGTAGTCAACACTCCAAAAATAACCGGTAAATCATAGCTCATCATTACATCTTGTGTGCCTTGTGAAACTTGCATACATACATAATCATAATGGTCCGTTTGACCACGAATAACACAGCCTAAAAGCACAATAGCATCATACTTTTTAGTTTTGGCTAACTGCTTTGCGGCAAAAGGCAATTCAACTGCACCTGGCACTTTATAAACTTTAGGCGTTTTAATCCCTTGCTTCTTTGCCTCTTCCAATGCCCCTTCTAATAACTTATCGGTAATAAGTGCGTTAAATTCACTCACTACAATTGCAATTTTTGGCATGTCATACTCCTTTAATCGTGTGTTTAAATTGTTGTTTTTTGGTTTGTAAATAGTGTTTATTATGTTCATGCACAACAGATTGTGACACCAACGCCTGAACGTTAATGCCAGCAGCTTTAAGAGCCTCAACTTTGTCAGGATTATTCGATATCAAACGACATACTTGAATATTATAATGTTTCAATACTTGTACCGCTAAATCATATCTACGATTATCCACAGGTAGGCTCAATGCTTTATTAGCTTCCACCGTATCAAGCTTTTTGGCACGTTGTAGTTCATATGCTTTAAGCTTGTTAATTAAGCCTATATCACGACCTTCTTGATCAAGATAAATTAAAATTCCACCTTCCTTTGAAATTTCCATTAAGGCATGATGCAACTGTGATTGGCAATCACACTTAAGCGAACCAAATAAATCCCCTGTAACACAGGATGAATGAATACGCACTAATGGATTTTCAAAGATATTTTTACTCAAAATTTTGACTTCACTATTTGTCACAGGGTCAACAAAAACCGCCATCTCAAGTTCACCATAATCTTTAAATGGAATTATGGTACTCACGGCTTTTTGAATAATTTTCTCACTTGCAAGTCGATACAAACGAAGTGCTTTAATACTTAAAATAGGCAACTCATGTTCAAAGGCAAAACGCTCTATTTGCTCTCCTTTCATCATTGTGCCATCTTTGTTCATAAGCTCACACAACACTGCCACAGGATAAAAGCCTGCCATTTTAACTAAATCAACACTTGCCTCAGTGTGTCCTTGACGCCCCAACACACCATAATCATTGGCCACCAAGGGGAAGATATGTCCTGGGCGACTGATTTCATCTGAGGTAACGTTCGGATTAGACGCAACCTTAATCGTATGTGCACGATCTGCCGCTGATACACCCGTTGTGACACCCTCTTTAGCTTCGATTGAAATCGTAAAAGGTGTTGTATATTGACTGGTATTTAAATCTACTGGCACCATAGGTGTTAATTGTAAACGCTTAGCATGTGCTTTTGACATAGCAAGGCACACAATACCACTGGCGTGCTGTAGCATAAGATTCACATTTTCGCTACTGGCAAGCTGACCAGGAAAGATTAAATCACCTTCATTTTCACGATCTTCATTATCCAAAACGATAATGCTTTTGCCTGCTTTTAAAGCCTTAATCGCCGTTTCAACTTGCTGTTTAATTTGCTCGAATGTCACGAATTTTCTCCATATAATGATGAATATGTTTGCCAATTGGATCAGCTTCTAAATTGACATTGGTCCCTACTTTATAGTTTTTAACAACCGTCACTTTAATCGTATGCGGAATAAAAGTCACAATGAAATGATCTTTGCTGACTTCGATAATAGTAATGCTCATCCCATCAATCGTTACAAAGCCTTTGCTCACAAGATATTGTAAAATGACTTCAGGAGCACTTATGGCTACAAGCCAGGCATCTCCCTCGTGAGTGATACTTTTAATCACACCTACACCATCGACATGACCTTGTACCATATGCCCTCCAACAAAATCACTTAACCGCAATGACAACTCTAAATTAACTGAATCATCCACCTTAAGCATACCTAAATTCGTTTTACGCAACGTTTCAGGGACAACCTCAAATTTAACATTGCCATAATTTAGATTGATATTTACAACAGTCAAGCAAACACCATTAATAGCAATGCTATCGCCTATTTTACATTCATTCGCGCGTTTGAAACTAACCTCAATTGAAATTACATCTTTACCACCAATGGATACCACTGTTGCAACCTCTTGTACAATTCCACTAAACATATTACCTTATCTCTCCTTTGCAATAATAATCACTTGCAATAAAATTTTGCTCACTTATGTCTAGAGTTTGTTTCTTATTACAGCCGTTAATAATGACTGGTGCAATAAAGCTGTGAACCTCATTGACTAAACCCTCGCTAAAAAAGTTGTTAAGCAAAGTTCTACCACCCTCTACCAATAGGCTTGTTATACCTTTATCTGCCAAAACTTTAAGAACTTGCTTTAAATCTATTTTTTGTTGAGAATTCAAAGGCATTACAATGCATTCCACGTTTTTGCTTTTCAATGCTTCAAGGGCTTGTGGATTAGCATATTGACTGGTAAACAAAATAGTAGGAACTATAGCAGTATTAAATACATGAGCATCTATTGGTAAATCAGCACTTTTTGAAATAACAACACGTAAGGGATGTTTAATGATTTTGCTATCACTCATACGAACAGTCAGTCTTGGGTCATCATCAACTACGGTATTGTGACCAACCATAATTGCATCTAATTGATTGCGTAGATTATGTACCATTTTTTGTGAAGCTTTATTGGTAATTTGTTTAACATCACCCGCTTTTACCTGGAGCTCACCATCTAATGACATTCCCCATTTGGTTATAACATAAGGAAGCTTTGTTTGATGATAGTAAAAAAAGATTTTATTCAGCCTAGCTGCCTCTTGTTGCAACAAGCCTACTATAACTTCAATCCCTACTTGCTGTAAGTGATTAATGCCTTTACCTGCTACTAACTGATTAGGATCAATAGAGGCAATAACAACCTTTTTAACTTCCGCTTTAATAAGTGCTTCCGTACACGCACCGGTACGTCCCACATGACAACATGGCTCAAGTGTGACATAAACACAACTTCCTTTTGCCTTTTCTCCAGCTGCTATTAACGCATTGAGCTCAGCATGGTTACCACCTGCATACTCATGCCAGCCTTCACCAATAATACATCCATTTTTCACTATGACACAACCAACCATTGGGTTAGGTGATACGCTTAAACGACCACGCTTAGCCAACATTAAGGCTTGTTGCATATAAAACTGATCTGCTTGAAACACTTAATAATATGCCCTTTTTATGTTATTCATTTAATTCAGGGCAAAGAGAAAAAGAATCATGCTAAAAACAATAGTTGTTGGTGTTGATAAAGTCTTATCTAAACACTTCAATACGAATACAATATCTCAAGCAGCTTTTTATAGCGTTTTTATAAAAAACCACATAATTTGTATTTGTTAACATTGCTTATTTCTTCTTTCATCCGGACTTTAACCGTCGGCTTTGGCTTCTTACCAAATCTGCTAACCTTCTCCATTAGGAAAAGCGCTCGTGGGCTCTTTGTATCTAAATATAGTCTATAACATCACAAACTATTTTGCGATGGGGATAAATACAAAACACCACCGGTGGGGAGTTTCACCCCGCCCTGAAGAATGTGTGTTGATTTTACATATTTTGCTGAGAAAAATCTAGCAGTTACAAACTTTTAGAATGGTTTTATTGTAACCGCTCCAATAACCCCATCTAACATTCCAAGTTTCTAAGTGTCAAAATATGCTCGTGTACATCAAACATGGAGCAATTACCGATGACTAAAACACAAGCTAAATGACTACAACTCATCAAGGGTATTGTTGTAATCTAGCATATTTGTTTTGATACTCTCAAATCAAAATGGCAAAAATTGATGTACGTTGCAGAAATTGCAACTCAATAAAAACGGTTAAAGCAGGTAAGAATCAATTGAAATCTAGTCCAAATGGTGCGCAAAGATACCGTTGCCTAGATTATAGCAAATACTTTCAACTTGAATATAAAGCACTAGGTCGGCTGCCCAAGACAAAAGAAAGAATTATTGATATGTGTAGCAATGGTAGTGGTATACGAGATACTGCAAGGGTTTTAAAAGTTAGCACAAAATCTTGGATTTAATAAAGCCTAGGGTGTCAGAAATAGTTAAGGTGCTAAAGCAGGGTCATAATACTCAAACAATAGAGTCAAACTCCTATCATGTTTCTGGTAAATTAAAACTAGAATTGACTAGAAAACACTATAACAATGCGATAAATTTTATTACTCAAACATATCAGGAATTTATATGAAGGAGATAGAATGAAATTATACTTGGCGCACTTAGGGTTTTATGATGATAGATATGGAATGTACGAAATTCATATTAATAAGCTTGCCGCTGCTGTAATTGAAGAAGGAAAAAGTGCTGACATCGATTACCATGCACCAGCTCCAGCTTTCGTTCCCATGGTAGCTGTGGCGGCAGGTTATGTTGTCAGTGAAGCCGTTAAGCTATTGACTGGATTTCAGCCCTCTGCCTTATCTAATAAATTGAAAGCATTTTGCTTTGACCGCATGAGCATAGATACGCTGGAAGAATGGCAGAAAAATGAGCACTGTAGCGTTTGTGGTAGCGTACAGGAACTCACCAGATGAGAAAGTTAATCCTCTCCTACATATGTTCATCAACAGCGACCTGGACGGTGGCGTTTTTAATGCCACTTATCGTGCTAGATATCACAAAATCAGCTATGTTAGTATCACTAACCTATATGCGATAAGCTTTCTACCTTTTGTGTTGGTAACGCCTTTTGCTGGCGTGATCAGTGATTTATATGACAGAAAAAAGCTCATGATAATATTGGAAAGCACGAGTATTCTCTTGGTGCTCATGCTTTCACAGCTACACTTCACCCATGCCAACCTCGGTCTTCTGTTGCTTCTCGTCTTTCTCGTGTCTTCTGTTGGCGCATTTCACCATCCGCTTTTTCAGTCTATGATACGAAATGTGGTTATTCAAAAACGTATTAAGACTTTTAATGCCTGGACAAGCATGACGGATAACCTTATTAGCTTTGTTGCACCAGCCATGGTTGGCTCACTAATTGCCATTTTCACAAAAACCCATGTCTTATACATTATATTACTGGGTTATGTATTCTCATTATTCACCCTTATACTTATCCGTTACAGTGATGAATATGTGGAAAGTATAACCGCTATAAGAAATGTATTTGTCTTGTTG
>NZ_JAMBMW010000054.1:0-1323 GCF_024208055.1 Candidatus Nebulibacter yamunensis | reverse complement strand
CCCTCTAAGAAATCCGAATTTATCCAAATTCGCGAAGCCGCCGAATGGCTTGGGGTGCCGTTTTCCTCTCTGCGTAAGTATGTCTCCCGAGGATTGCTGCCTTCATACAAGCTTGGGAGGCACCGCCTCTTCCGCAAGCCCGAGATCATCGAAGCCCTCCGCCAAACTACCAACTCCACCCTCGACCAGATTTTGAGGTAGGAGAACTTGGCCGCGCGATCGTTCGCGTTGAAATGCCATTGGGCACTTGATTTATTTATTGTAATCTTCAAACAGACACCACTTCGCGTGAAGTGATCCCTGAGAGATTTGGCTTCGCCGTAGCCTTGGCTTTGGCGGATCTCTCGGCGATCATCTGTGCTACTTTGAGGATTGCCTCGCGTTCGGTACGAAACCAGCGCCGACTGGCGATAGTACGAAACTCTCTGATCTTGGCATTGAACTGGCATTGCCCCAGCTTCTTTCGGCATTTGCAAGGACATAACTGCTTATTAGCAAGCCGTTTTTTCATCCCGAGCAGTCGGAGGGTTTCCACAGCTTGGCGAATGTCTTTCACGCCAAACATGGCGACGTAATCGTCTAGCATTCCCGTCAGTCCGTGTGCCAGTTCACCGAAAGCAAAGCTGCCACAGCCGGACAGTCGCCGGGATTGAGCGAAGAGGTATGGGACAAGACATTTGTCCGCGAAGCCGATCATGGTTGGCTGCTCCGCTAAAAATCGAAGCAGCCGCAACGGTGAGCCGAGACAAAGGGTGCCGTCAGCCGGATTCACATGAGAGTCGGCTTCTTTGGGTATCCTGCCGCCAGTCTCAATAACCCGTGGCACTTCTCTTGGGAAGGCGGGTGGGATTTCAATCTCCAAATCGAACTCATCCCTGACGTCGCCCGCCTCCCGATGTGTTGCTGTAAACGCAAATCGTCCACGCAGGATGGGCGGCCTCCCTGCGCGCGGACGAAACGTCATTAGCGGATAGTCCGCTAGGAACTCGCCGAGGCCGGGTATGTTAGTGTAGGCAGATTTCAAGGACGAGCCCACGGTTTGGCCGGGCTCTCGGAAACGACATGCACCTTGGGACGAGTGGTCACGTTGACTGTGGCGAGGCAGAGCTTTTCCTGTAATCGGTCTTTATCGATGCTCGCCGCGAGTTTGGCGTGAACTTGCTCATCGAGGTAGGTCACGTCACGAGCTTGGGCTATGATTTTGAAATCATTCCGGGCTGTTTCTAGCCAGTTCCAGAAATTCTCCTCAAGCTTGAGATGCGCATATTGCGAATCATGCCACTTGTCGGCGAAGTCTTCAGCGGGATTCACGGGGTTGGGTAC
>NZ_JAMBMW010000053.1:0-1331 GCF_024208055.1 Candidatus Nebulibacter yamunensis | reverse complement strand
GCTCAACGGCGCGGTCGATAGCTTTTTGCGCCTCTGCCCCGTCCAGGCCGCGCACGGCGGCAATGAAAGCGAGGAAGGCTTGCACGCTCATGTCTTCATATGATGGTGCGCCTTCGGGCATGTAGCCCATGGCCGCTTTCACCGCCGTTGGATTTTCGACAACATCCTGGCCGCAGACTTTGGCCGTGCCGCTGGTGGGGGTTAAAAACCCAGCAATCATCCGCATGGTCGTGGTCTTACCCGCGCCATTAGGCCCCAAAAAGCCCAGCACTTCGCCTTTGGCGACAGATAAACTGATGCCATTTACAGCCGTAAATCGTCCGAAGGTTTTTACGAGACGGTCAACTTCAACCATCGCCGTCATGCCCAACCTCATTCTGTCTGTTGTTTCTCTATTGATATGACCCGCGCCCGGTCTGGGCTGCGGGGCGTGACGCTACTGCGCCGGTTTCTGGCGCGCAAGGCTTCTGGCGGCTTTGTGAAAAACCCGTAATCTTGAATAAGATCATCCGCTTAATAGCCTCGGGACACCCGGCTTTAAGCGTCCTTTGGCGGGCTGACGCTGTCGACGGACGGGGGGCGCGCGGAATGACGTGGGTCAAGGGCGGCCCCTTTCTCCAGCAGCCCACATATATCTGCGGTCAGTTGCTCAAGCCGCGCCATGGGGGCTGCGGCCTCTGTCGTAATCGGCTCTGAATCGCTATCCGCAAGCCAGCGCCGGATTTGCCCCATCTGCGTCTTCATGTCAGCGGCAATATCATGGAGATTACGCGGCTTGGGGCTAAATCGTTCGGAGACAGCGCGAACGTTGTCAATAAACAGATGCATCACCTGCGCCAATGTCGGGTCTGCCTCTGCGATTTTGCTTTCTATTGTGCTGCGCGCAATCAAGGACAGCGTGCAATCTTCCAACGCGACCGCCGTGGCCCGGCGCGGCGTGCCGTCGATAATCGCCATTTCGCCAAAGAACTCGCCTTTCTGAATACGCGTGATCGGAACTTGCTTACCGCCGATCTCGCGATAGATGGCAATGCTGCCGTTGGCCAGAATATAGGCTGCTGTCGCCGGATCACCCTGCTTGAATACCACCTGCCCTTTAGCCACAGGTAGAATCTCCAGCACCGGCTCATCAATCACATCAGTGGGCGCATCGGCGGGCGAGCGCCTGATTTCTTCGCCTTTCGCAAACTGCTCGCGCTGTTGTTTTAAATAGTTTTCGGCCGCTTCGCGCGTTTCTTTTTCCAATTGCGCGGGCGGAACATGCGGTTTTACCGCCATCATAACCGCACGCGTCAATTTGCGGATCAGTTTCAAATCACGGTCTGTCGGCG
>NZ_JAMBMW010000052.1:0-1348 GCF_024208055.1 Candidatus Nebulibacter yamunensis | reverse complement strand
CAACATGGCCGTGATGACGTTTTTTGTCCTCTCGGGCTTTGTCATCGCGGAGGCCAACGAGTTGTTTTACAACCGCCGCACCGGTGCGTTCCTCATCAACCGGCTGCTCCGCATTTTTCCGCCCTATTTTGTCGCGCTGGCCTTTTCCGTCCTCCTTCATTTGGGCGTTTCGCTGATCAGGCCCCTGGAGTTTTACGACATCATTCCACACCCGGAGCTGATGTTCTCCTGGCAGAACATTGTCAGGAATATTTTTGCCCTTTGTTACGTCTATAGTGCCACGTGGTTCGGTCTGGATGCGCCCTATGCCTTTGTGCGGTACTACTGGGCGGTGGCTGTTGAGTTGCACCTGTATTACGGTGCGGCCTTTATTTATTTTGTCCGCTCGCTGGTCGAGCGGTTCGTGAGTGCCGGCAATATCCTGCTCAGGCTCTACATGCCGTGGTGTTTTCTGGTCTTTGTTGCGGGTTTCTGTCTCGCCCATTTCCGCCAGAATGCGGTGTATTGGTATTTTCTGTTCGGTTCGTATTTTGCCCTGGGCATGGCGGTCTATTACTGGCGCCGTCCGGGGGGAAATAAGTTACTCTGTGCCATTGCCATTGTGGTGAGCTGGGCCTTTGCCAACCTGCACTTCTTCTCCTACCAGATTCGAAATCCGGCCAGCCCAGCCCTGGCCTGTGTGATCATTTTTAACGTCCTGTTGGTGGCGTTTTTCCTGCTTTCGGGAATGACGGCTTCCGGAAAATGGCGGATCTTCGACCGCAAGGCGGGTGATCTTTCCTACCCGGTCTATCTTAATCATTATGCGGTCTCGATTGTCTTCCTCAGTCTCTTCGAACAGCACCGCGACCCGGTGTTTGTTTTTGCGGGTGGGGTGCTGGCCTGTCTTGCCATTTCCCGTCTGGCCAATGCCATCACCGACCCGCTGACCAAATCCCTCCGCAATCGCCTGCGCGGCACGGTGCTCGGCTGAATGAAGGCTTTGAACTCTCCTTCCATCGCCCTGGTAACTCCCTCTTTTAATCAGGGGGGATTCCTGCGGGCCGCAATCGAATCCGTGCTTAACCAAAAGGTTCCCGGCCTTTCTTACGCGGTGGTGGACGGAGGGTCGTCCGACGACTCGCCGCAGATCGTGGAGGAGTTTTCCGGACGTCTGTCCTGGGCGGTTTCCGAAAAGGACGCCGGACAGTATGACGCGATCAACAAGGGTTTTCAGCGGGTCGAAGGAGAGGTGATGGGCTGGCTGAACTCCGACGACATGCATTGTCCATGGGCTTTGTCCGTGGTGGCCGACATCTTTGCTCATAACCCTGAGGTGTCCTGGCTCACCACCCGGTTCCCGCTGCGC
>NZ_JAMBMW010000051.1:0-1364 GCF_024208055.1 Candidatus Nebulibacter yamunensis | reverse complement strand
GGGCCGCACCGCAAAGCGGGCAGGAATTCATCGTTGGAAAAAAGTCAAAAGAGCCTCCACGATTTCGAGATCCTCGGGTTCGTCAATATCGAACGACTCCCGCCGCGCCATCGGGAAGGCATAGGTCCAGTCGGAGTACAGTCGGCTGGAGTCGAGCAGCGAGGGACGCAGAACCAAAATCGCCGGACCATTTCGCGCGAAAAACCGGGGCTTTTCCTGCCGCCGCACCGCCTGGGCAAATTCCGGAAACGCCGCCGCCACCTGACCGTCAGCACCGACGGTCAGCAGGCTGCCCGGCGTGCAGTTGTGCGGCACCTCGACCACACTCACCACACTGTCGGCCTCGCGGGAGCGGAAAAGTTCCACCGCCGCCGCCACCGCCGCCGGAGGGCGCACCGGCGAGGTCGGCTGGAGCAAAACCAACGCCTCCGGCTCCCCGCCATTCTCCCGCAGCCAGCCCAGAGCATGCTGCAAGACCGCGATCATCGGCGTGTCGTCCCGGGAAAACTCCGCCGGACGCAAAAAAGGAACCTCCGCACCCACTCCGGCCGCACAGTCCGCAATCTCCGCGCTATCCGTGGAAACCAGCACCCGGGCAATCGCCGGCACCGCCAGAGCGCAGGAAATGGAATGCGCAATCAGCGGACGCCCCGCGATGGGCACCAGGTTTTTCCCCGGGATTCCCTTGGAACCCCCGCGGGCCGGAATGATGGCTGTGATGGACATGAGTTAAACGGAGTTTTTGTTCTATCCCGGGCGCCGTGGAGGAGCGAGGGTGACGTTTGGCCACACCAAGACCATTACGGAAAGGTCCCGGCCGACGCCAACTATGATGTGTCGACCTTCAGTAATCACAAATTCGCAGCTCTGCTAGACCACCTGTTGACGCCCAGAATGTTATGGTATGTTGTTACCACATGCCAGCCATGACCCATCGAACGTCTTTTGCTCTGGACCAACTTACAGCCAGGCGGCTCAAACGATTGTCGGCGCGGTGGAACGTCTCGCAAGCCGAGGTTGTGCGCCGCTCGGTGGAAATGGCGGAAAAAATGGCCCAGCCTCTCAAGCCCGATCCCCTGACGATGTTGCGCTGCCTCCATGAGAATGGCGGCGGACTCCGTTCCGACCAAGCGGACGCGTGGATCGCCGAAATCCGGGAGGACCGCCAAAATTGGCGCGCCTCATGATCTGCCTCGATACAAATTACCTTATCAAAGGCCTGGAATCCGGGTCAGCGGAAGCAGCTCAGTTGAGCGCCTGGTACCAGGCTGCCGAGCCTCTAATGACTCCGATGCCGGCCTGGTACGAATTTATCTGCGGTCCCCTCACCCCCGAGCAGGAAGCGACAATGCGCGCCTTCCTCT